>NZ_LYSP01000125.1:0-504 GCF_001728945.1 Pseudomonas sp. ENNP23 | reverse complement strand
ACATGGCAAGGCGCTACGAACTCCCAGATGCGGGCTGGGAGTTGATCAAGGATCTGGTTGCCCCGGAACAGAAGATGGGCCGACCTCGAAGTGATGATCGGCTGGTGCTCAACGGCATCTTTTGGATCCTCTGCTCCGGAGCCGCCTGGCGTGATCTTCCGGAACGTTTCGGCCCGTGGTCGACGGTTTATCAACGGTTCCGTGACTGGCGAGACGACGGCACGTTTAACCGAGTACTTGAGCGATTGCACGTCCGGTTGAATCAGGAAGGCCTGATCGACCTGGATACGTGGATGATCGACTCCACCGCGGTGCGTGCAACCCGAGCCTCTTCTGGCGCCGGGAAAAAGGGGGGCCAGAAGAACCGGTAGATCATGCATTGGGACGTAGCCGAGGCGGCCTAACCACCAAGATTCACCTGATCTGCGATGCCAACGGGATACCTCTCCGCTTCATGCTGTCACCCGGGCAGGCCAGCGACATTGGCCATGCTCAGCCACTCTT
>NZ_LYSP01000124.1:0-511 GCF_001728945.1 Pseudomonas sp. ENNP23 | reverse complement strand
TGGCCTGCATGGTGATGGCTGACGCAATGGGGGTACCCGGCAGATGGTGATCTTCGCCGGTGCCGATAAAGGCGAGGATCTGCTCGGTGTCCGTGATGGCGACCGCCCCCACGCCGGTCTCCTCCTGAATGATGCGGGCAATCTTGTTGCTCGCCTCCGGGGTAAAGCCCTGACTCATGATCCCCACTGTGCGGTTGGCGATATTGAGCGCCTTGGCGGAGAAGACCCGGGAGAACTTCTCATACATCCGCTGCTGGTCGCGGATCATGCTGATAAAGAGCGCCGCGCCGCAGGAGTTGGCCAGAATCATCGGGGTGGCGATGGTGCGCACCAGCAGCAGGGATTTGTCGAACGGGGTCGCCACCAGCAGGATGATGACCATCTGCATGATCTCGGCGTAGAGGGTGGTAAAGAAGGCGATACGCGGTTCAAACAGGGCATCCGTTCGTCCCGAGCGCATCAGGCGCCAGTGCACTATGCCTCCGAGCAACCCCTCGCAGGTGGTGGAGAT
>NZ_LYSP01000123.1:0-537 GCF_001728945.1 Pseudomonas sp. ENNP23 | reverse complement strand
GGTAACAGGGGTTCGAATCCCCTAGGGGACGCCACTTCTCTTCTTGCTAACAAGAATGCAGAGTTAAGAAATGAATTCTTAACTCTGTTTTCTTCGGCGCACTTTATAAGTGAATGCCGTTGCAAACATGCTCTTTAACAATCTGGAAAGCTGATTTAAAAAGTAGTTCTCAAACATTTGTTACAAGTGCTTTGGAAACTTCTTGGCGAAAACCAAATTTTATTTGGTCCTTGTTGTACGACAACAAGCTGTGCCGGTTTCACCGACACTTCTTGGGGTTGTATGGTTAAGTGACTAAGCGTACATGGTGGATGCCTTGGCAGTCAGAGGCGATGAAGGACGTACTAACCTGCGATAAGCTGTGAGAAGTCGGTAAGAGACGCTATTACTCACAGATTTCCGAATGGGGAAACCCACCCGAGATAACTCGGGTATCTGTTACTGAATACATAGGTAACAGAGGCGAACCGGGAGAACTGAAACATCTAAGTACCCCGAGGAAAAGAAATCAACCGAGATTCCCTCAGTAGCGGCGAG
>NZ_LYSP01000122.1:0-566 GCF_001728945.1 Pseudomonas sp. ENNP23 | reverse complement strand
AACCGCCCGAGTCAGGCAAAGCCCCAGCCTTATCGAAGAGCAGATCAAGTTTTTCCAAGACACGAACCCAGATGCCAAGATTCGCACCCTGGAATTCGATATCTTCGGCTTCAGCCGGGGCGCCGCCTCCGCGCGGCACTTCGCCAACGAAGTGCTCAAGCCCGGGGGCGGGGTGCTGGCCCAGGTGCTGGGGCCCGCCCGTCTCGGCCTGCCGGCGGACTTCGACTGGACACGGGATGTGCAGATCAACTTCATCGGGCTGTTCGACACCGTGGCCGCCATCAACGCCCCGCTCAAGGGCGACTTTTCGGTCAATGACTACAACCCCGGCGTCAACCTCTACCTGCCGGCCGACTGCGCCCGCAAGGTGCTGCACATCACCGCGCGGGATGAAAAGCGCTGGCAGTTCGCCCTCAATCGGGTGTTCCCGGGGCATGAGGAGCTGGCGCTGCCGGGCGTCCACTCCAATATCGGCGGCGGCTACCGCCCGCAGCAGCAGGAGCGCCTGTTGCTCACGAAGCCGGAAGTCACCGTGGTCACGCCCCGGCGCCCCCTGGAGCACAGCC
>NZ_LYSP01000121.1:0-570 GCF_001728945.1 Pseudomonas sp. ENNP23 | reverse complement strand
TTGCTCAACCCTCTGCGGCGTAAGCTGGGACATGTTTATGCGGATGGCGCCTATGACAGCAAAGCCAGCCATCAGCTTATCTTGCGCAAAGGGGCAACAGCCTGTATCCCGCCTCGCAAAAGTGCGGGGTTATGGAAAATGGGGCATCCAAGAAATGAGGCCGTGCTGGTGATGCGCAAGGAAGGGCTGGCGCACTGGAAGAAGATATCGGGGTATCACCGTCGCTCGCTGGCAGAGACGGCGATGTATCGGTTCAAGCAGTTAATGATGGGCAAAATCAGTCTGCGGACCTACAACGGTCAGGTAGGGGAAGTAATGGCGTATGTTGGTGCAATCAACAAACTGAACACACTTGGTCTGCCTGTCAGAAAGCCCCGAGTGTAACGGTCACTTGGGGCTGGGGCGGTTGTGACCTGATGGCTGATTTGGGAAACAACGCCTTGGTCATAGCTACGTGACAATATTTCAGATTTGCCATCACCACTACTGCCGCATAAAAACACACACTCACTAGGCTGCAATGAACGGAGGCACTTCTCAAAATCATCCTCGATTTCGGGTGTAACGTAG
>NZ_LYSP01000120.1:0-602 GCF_001728945.1 Pseudomonas sp. ENNP23 | reverse complement strand
AACAGCACATCCGCATCGGCAGCAACCGGCTCGTGGAAGCCGGGCAGGAAATCCACCTCAAGGCCGGGCAGAAGCTGGTGATCGAAGCCGGCATGGAACTGACCCTCCAGGCCGGCGGCAGCTTCATCAAGCTCGACCCCGGCGGCGTCACCGTCAGCGGCCCGCTGGCCAAGCTCAACGCCGGCGGGGCACCGGGCAAGGGCAGCGGCCTGAAAGCCCTCGGCCCCTGGCTGCCGGCCTCCGCCGCCCTGGCCATGGCCGGCAACCGCCTCAGCACGGCGCAACCCTCGGCGCTGGCAAAACGCCTGCAGGCGGCCGCCGAGCTGGAAGAGGAGGAGGAAGAAGAGGAACTGGACGCCACGGAAACCGGCATCACCCTGCGCATCGGCCTGTTCTTCGACGGCACCGGCAACAACCTCGGCAACTCCGCCCTCACCGCCCAGTGCCAGCGCGACGACCGCGAGCTGTACGACGCGCAGAGCCTCGACAGCCTGGTCGACCACTGCAAACGCTACGGCTTCAAGGACATGAGCCCGGAGGGGCTGTTCGAAATGGCGCCGGACAACAGCTACGGCAATGCGGCGAGCAATGTGGCGTTGTTG
>NZ_LYSP01000119.1:0-604 GCF_001728945.1 Pseudomonas sp. ENNP23 | reverse complement strand
TGTTGAGGTGGTCGCTGTGCAGGTAGGTGAGGGTGGTGCTGTCGACAACGGTGCCGGCGAAGTTGTAGGCAAGGTCGATCTGGGCGATGGGCAGGTCATCGAGCCAGACGTAGTAGCTGGCTTTGCTCTTTCTCCCCTGGGCGGTGTAGCTCACTTGGCCCAGCACTTGGCCGTTGGGTCCGTAGAGGTAGGTGAAAGGGAGTCGGTTGGTGCCTTGGCGGGCTTCCTTGAGCACGCGTTGGCCGAGGGCGTTGTAGGTGTAGCGTGCGACCCCATTGCCACGCTGGTCGATGACGTTGCTGAGGCGCCCTTGGTCGTCGTACTGGTAGCGCTTGCTCAGGGTGTGACGGGTGTAATTGCCTGCTGCATCGACTTCGGCTTCGTACAGGCTATCGCTCTGGAGCAGGCGGTTGCTGTCGGGGGCATACCTCAGGCGATGCTGAAAGTACGTTATCCCCAGGCTTGTGTGGGCCGTGGTGCGACTGGTGCGGTTGCCGTTGGCGTCGTAGGTGTAGGTCTTGCGTAGACCGGCCTCCTCCATGGTGAGGCGGTCGAGGGCGTCGTACCGGTAGTTGATGCTGCCGAACAGGCTGTGGGCGTGGGC
>NZ_LYSP01000118.1:0-610 GCF_001728945.1 Pseudomonas sp. ENNP23 | reverse complement strand
GGAATACTTTGATGGCACCAACTGGGTTGGCGTCCCTGCTGATGGTATTGTCACCCTCGCGGCGGGCACTACCGCGTTGCAACTGCGTGTCCAAACCAATGATGACAGCGTCTATGAAGGGGCAGAAAGTTTCAGCGTCACCGTGACCGGTCAAACCGGCACAACGGGCACCGCCACCGGCTCAGCCACCATTGTCGACGACGGCACCGGTCCGGGTCCGGAGCCGGATGATGATCGCCCATCGGTCTCTATCACCAATGCAGGCATCCTCAACGAAGGCAGCACTGCGCTGTTCACCGTGAACTTGTCTGCGGCGGCCGACACGGCCACCACGGTTCAGCTGACCCTCAATGCCGGCGATACCGAAGCCGGTGACATCGGTACACTGGAATACTTTGATGGCACCAACTGGGTTGGCGTCCCTGCTGATGGTATTGTCACCCTCGCGGCGGGCACTACCGCGTTGCAACTGCGTGTCCAAACCAATGATGACAGCGTCTATGAAGGGGCAGAAAGTTTCAGCGTCACCGTGACCGGTCAAACCGGCACTACGGGCACCGCCACCGGCTCAGCCACCATTGTCGACGACGGCACCGGTCCGGGTCCGGAG
>NZ_LYSP01000117.1:0-627 GCF_001728945.1 Pseudomonas sp. ENNP23 | reverse complement strand
GGGGTGGCCGTAGCGGTGCAGCAGCACTTCCAGTGCGGCATGGCGCATGCCGCCGGTGTACAGCCCGACGGTGTCGAAGGGATAGGCCGCAGCAGCGATGCCGTCCCAAGGGGTGTGGTACAGCTCGCCGTCCTGCTCGAAGTACAGCTCGCGGGTGCGACGGTTGAGCAGGATCGGCAAGGGCATGGGCTGGAGGATTTCCCACAGAAACACCGCGAACACTGGCGGGTACGTAAACAACGCCAGTCGGCTGGCCCATTGCATGTCGCCGTCTAGCAGCAATGGCAGAATCGCGATCAGCCCAAAAAACACTGCTCCTCCACCCAACGCCCCGGTCCACATCCCCCGATCTGCACTCTCGCCGTGCTCAAGGCTCAGGTAGTGCTCAGTCTGTTCTTCCACCTCGGGCATGCACATGAGCGGTGCCTCCGTGGATTTATCAGCCTGGAGCAGGCGAGTGTCAGGCACCTGGGCGAAGCGCCGAGTAAACGCGCGGGTCGTCTCTGCCGTCACGCCTGCTGCTCCAGATCCACCAGTCGACTGGTGGGGCCATCGGCCCGCAGGCGCTCGCGGACCAGGGCCGGCCATTGGGTACGGGCGCGGCGCTTGGCGATGGCGTAGGTGAGA
>NZ_LYSP01000116.1:0-664 GCF_001728945.1 Pseudomonas sp. ENNP23 | reverse complement strand
GACCTGGCTGACCTGGCCGGCGGCGTTGCGGCTGTAGTGGATGCTGAAGCCGGCGGGGTAGTCGATGCGCACGAGGTTGCTGGCGGCGTCATAGGCGTAGCCGAGGGTGTCGTACTGATCACTCCCCAGCACGGGCACGGAGCGCAGTTGCTGGATGAGGTTGCCACGCTCGTCGTACTGGTAGCCGAGCACGCCGCTGGCGTCCTGCACGGCGGTGAGGCGGCCGACGCCTTTGTTGCCGTTGGCGGTCATGTCGTAGTGGTACTGGACGTTGAGCGCGGGGGTGGCGGGGTACTGGCGGGCGATGAGGCGGTTGAGGGCGTCGTAGCGGTAGGTGGTGACGATGCCGCGGGCATCGGTCTTCTGGATGACGTTGCCGGCGGCATCGTGCTGGAAGGTGGTGGTGCCGGTGTCGGGGCTGATGAGGCGGGTGAGGTTGCCGAGGCCGTCGTATTCGTAGCGGGTGGTGACGCCGCGCGGGTCGACCACCTGGGTGAGGTTGTCCTGGGCGTCGTAGGCCTGGGTGGTGACGCCGTTGAGGGCGTCGGTGCTGGAGACCAGGCGGTCGAGTGCGTCGTAGGCGCGGGTGCGGCTGAACTGGCGCGGGTTGGTGTCGGTGGTGGGGTTGTCGTTGAGGTCGTACTGCTGGCTGTGGGTCTGGCCA
>NZ_LYSP01000115.1:0-678 GCF_001728945.1 Pseudomonas sp. ENNP23 | reverse complement strand
CCGGGGATGCCCACGGAGGCGAAGTTGAAGTCGTAGCGGGCCTGCCAGGACTTCTCGTCCTTGTTGGCGAAGTCGCCGATCTGCACGTAGTTCACCAGGTACGGGTCGGTGCCGTTGATGTAGGCGTAGCCGGTGTCGCCGCTCATGCTCTGGTAGCCGAGGCCGAAGGCATGGCCGCCGAGGGCGTAGGTGAACATGGCGCCGAAGGCCTTGTTGTCCACGTTGCTGGTGCCTTCGTCGGTGGAGCGGGCGTAGCGGATGTCGCTCTTCAGGGACTGCTTGTCACCCAGCGGCAGCATGTGCACCAGGGTGAAGATGTGCTGTTTGTAGAAGTCGTCGAGGTTGCCGTAGTTGTAGCCGGTGGTGAGGTTGTCGTTCCACTTGTAGGTGGCCCCGCCGAAGGTGAACGCATCGCTGGTGGTGCCGCTGCGGAAGGTGATGCCGCGCGCGCCGCCGCTGGTGATGGTCATGTCCTCGTAGTCGGAGGAGTCGCGCTGGTTCACCTGGGTCAGACGGCCGGCGTCGAGGCTCAGGCCGTCGATCTCCAGGGCGTTGAGGTGGCCGCCCTTGAAGGTCTGCGGCAGCAGGCGCGAGTCGTTGTACTGCACGCTGGGCAGCTTGGGCATCAGGGTGCCGACCTTGAGCACGCTCTTGGAGGCGCGCAGCTTGGCGGTCACG
>NZ_LYSP01000114.1:0-689 GCF_001728945.1 Pseudomonas sp. ENNP23 | reverse complement strand
GAGCAGGTGGCCGCTGACCAGGCGCGGTTCGTCGCTGTCGCCGTCGGCGAGGCGGTAGTCGCGGCGGTGGCGTTCCTGGGCCTGGCGGGCGAGGCGGCGGCCACGGTCACGGTCGGTGAAGCGGCCGGGGTAGTCGTAGTCTTCGAGGTCGGGCTGGGGGAGGTCGTCCTGGGGTCTATGGGCGGCTTCCATCAGCAGGCTGGGCTGTTCGAAGTGGTAGTCGCGGCGGGTGACGCGCAGGGTGCGGGCTTCCATTCGCAGGCCGAAACGTTTGATGACGGGTTCGTCGGCGACCTGGCCGGTGTTGGCGAGGTAGGCGACGGGGCGGCCGAGCTTGGGGAAGGCGCTGGCGTCTTCGCCGAAGACGAGCAGGTGGCTGTCGCTCTGGTGTTCGAAGTGGAAGTGCAGGCCCTCTTCTTCGCAGAGGCGGCTGATGAAGTGCAGGTCGCTTTCGTCGTACTGGGTGCAGTAGTCGCGCGGTGGTGGGGCTTTGGGGCCGAGGCGGAAGCGGTAGGCGTCGGCGAGGATGCCGTGGTCTTCGAGGACCTGGCCGATGATCTGCGGGACGCTCAGGTGCTGGAAGATGCGCTGGTTGTGGCGCAGGGCGAGGTAGGCGAGGCGGGGGACGAGGGTGAGGTGGTAGTGGGTGAGGCGGTTGCCGATCTCGCCGACGGCGATGCCGAAGATTT
>NZ_LYSP01000113.1:0-700 GCF_001728945.1 Pseudomonas sp. ENNP23 | reverse complement strand
GCGGGCAGCCGTGCCTTGATGTCGATGATGCGGGAGTTGGGGTATCAGATTGGCCGATTCAAAGTACGTAACCTGATGAAGGAAGCCGAGTTGGTATCCAAGCAACCGGGCGCTCATCGCTATCAGGTCGCTCGGTCTGAACGACCGGACATTCCCAATCTGCTGGCCCGCGAATTTGATGTCCAGCAACCCAATCAGGTGTGGTGTGGCGATATCACCTACGTCTGGGCAGGTGGTCGTTGGCATTACCTGGCAGCGGTTCTTGACCTGCACACCCGGCGGGTCGTGGGCTGGGCGATGTCTGATAAACCTGATGCAGAATTGGCAATCAAAGCACTGGAGATGGCCTATCAGCAGCGGGGTTGCCCATCCGGTGTGCTATTTCACTCTGACCAGGGCAGCCAATATGGCTAGCCGGGCATTTCGGCAACGACTGTGGCGCTATCGCATGACCCAGAGTATGAGTCGGCGTGGCAACTGCTGGGATAACGCCCCGATGGAACGGTTGTTCAGAAGCCTGAAATCAGAGTGGCTCCCGGCTATGGGATATATGAGCTTGCGGGAAGCAAAGCGGGATATCAGTTATTACCTGATGGATTACTACAACTGGCGGCGTCCACATCACCACAATGACGGGATACCGCCAGCACAAGCCGAGGTTCGGCCTAACCAAGTGTCCGGATTTAGTTGACCACTACAG
>NZ_LYSP01000112.1:0-753 GCF_001728945.1 Pseudomonas sp. ENNP23 | reverse complement strand
TTGGTCATGTCGTAGCTGACTTCGGGTTTGTAGGGGCTGCGTCCGTGCAGCACCTCGTTCAGTTCGTTCAGTCGCTGAGCGACACAGGACTGTTTGAGGTTCTTGCCGTCCTTGCTGATGTTTGGGGTGCTCTCGCAGAAGCAGACGGCAGAGCACAGCACGCGCTTGTCTTGCGGGTCCAGCTTGGGGTCGAGAATCCCGACCGGGTTGGTGGTGCCCCCTGGGCTGGTGCCGCCTTGGGAGAGCCCGGGCTGGTCGCTCATGCCTCGCCCTCCTGCACCAGGTCGATGTAGATGGATTCGGAGCTGTCATGCCTGATCCATGACGTCAGGCCCTCGCTATCGGTGGTCTCGAAGGCGCTCCAGCCGCCGCTGGACCAGACCCGGACCCTGCGCCCGGCAGCCGGCTTGCCGGTTTCATGGTCGATCAACTGAAAGCGCCCGGAATAGGCGCCTGTCGCGTTGTTGAGGGGGGTAACAGGTGTGAAGGAGGCGGGGTTAAAGGTGTCGCCGATGATGACGGTACCCGAACCGCTGATGATCACGTTGCCGTGCGCGCCGACACTGCCCAGAACCGCTGCGGGCTTGCCGTTGATCAGCACCGTGTTGGCCACGGCGGCGACTATTGCCCCGCCACAGGCCGTCAGATCGCCTTGCGCGGCGGCAGGCAAACCATCGAACAAGACATCAGGCGAGCCCTGGACGATGGGATTGACGCCGTGCCCGGGTATTGGGCACGCCGTTGGGTCGGTAA
>NZ_LYSP01000111.1:0-755 GCF_001728945.1 Pseudomonas sp. ENNP23 | reverse complement strand
GTCGTGTTCCTGAACAAGGCCGACATGGTTGACGACGCCGAGCTGCTCGAGCTGGTCGAAATGGAAGTTCGCGATCTGCTGAACACCTACGACTTCCCGGGCGATGACACCCCGATCGTTATCGGTTCCGCGCTGATGGCTCTGAACGGTCAGGACGATAACGAGATCGGTGTTTCCGCTGTGCGTAAGCTGGTAGAAACCCTGGACTCCTACATCCCTGAGCCGGTTCGTGCAATCGATCAGCCGTTCCTGATGCCGATCGAAGACGTATTCTCCATCTCCGGTCGCGGCACTGTAGTAACCGGCCGTGTAGAGCGTGGCATCGTCAAGGTCCAGGAAGAAGTGGAAATCGTCGGTATCAAGGCGACCACCAAGACCACCTGCACCGGCGTTGAAATGTTCCGCAAGCTGCTCGACGAAGGTCGTGCTGGTGAGAACGTTGGCGTGCTGCTGCGCGGCACCAAGCGTGAAGACGTGGAGCGTGGCCAGGTTCTGGCCAAGCCGGGCACCATCAAGCCGCACACCAAATTCGAGTGCGAAGTGTACGTGCTGTCCAAGGAAGAAGGTGGTCGTCACACCCCGTTCTTCAAGGGCTACCGTCCGCAGTTCTACTTCCGTACCACCGACGTGACCGGCAACTGCGAACTGCCGGAAGGTGTTGAGATGGTGATGCCGGGCGACAACATCAAGATGATTGTCACCCTGATCGCCCCGATCGCCATGGAAGATGGCCTGCGCTTCGCGATTCGCGAAGG
>NZ_LYSP01000110.1:0-817 GCF_001728945.1 Pseudomonas sp. ENNP23 | reverse complement strand
AGACCGAAGTGGTGTACGACCTGCTCCATGTGGTGGCGCGCTACGGCCGCGACGTGATCGACCGTATCCGAGTCGACCAGGCCAATCTCCTGCGTGAAGACAAACCCGCGCGCAAGGCGATCAAGCAAAGCCGCTGGCTGCAACTGATCTTGCCCAGTCCCAGTGGACACCCCGTTAAGCGATACACTGCACGAGGTGAACCATGGCAAGACCAGCATCCCTGATGAAACAGACCCGCACCCGCCATTCCCAAGCCTACAAGGACGAAGCGCTGGCTTTGGCCGAGCGAATTGGCGTCAGCAAGGCTGCCGAACAGCTTGGCCTGCATGCTTCCCAGCTCTACGGCTGGCGGAGCAAGAAGCAACAGATCCAGACCAGCGGCGAGCGCGAGCAGTCGCTGGCCGACGAGAACGCCCGACTCAAGCGGCTGCTGGCCGAGCAAGCCGAGGAGCTGGCCATCGTAAAAAAGGCCGCCGCGTACTTTGCCAAGAGCCTCAAGTGAAGTACGCCTTCATGAGGACTCATGCCACGCACTTCTCGATCCAGGCCATGTGCCGGGTGTTGGGCGTCGCCCGCAGCGGCTACTACGCCTGGTGCTCTCGCAGGACGTCAATGCGCCTGCGGCGAAGAGCCGAACTGGATGGGCAGGTCGCTCGGGCATATAACGCACGCAAGGGCCGCAGCGGAGCTCCACGGCTGTGTCACGACTTGCGAGAGGCCGGGCTATCCTGCAATCGCAAGACGGTAGCCGCCTCGATGCAATGGCAAGGACTGCGTGCCAAGGCCGCGAAGAAGTTCAAGGCCACGACCAATTCCC
>NZ_LYSP01000109.1:0-948 GCF_001728945.1 Pseudomonas sp. ENNP23 | reverse complement strand
CTGATGGCGTTGCCCAGGTTGAGGCTGGCACTGCTGCTGTCACCGTCCTTGTCGGTGATCGTGGCCACCAATTTCACCAGGTCCGCTGCCGCAAGGCCGGTGGCCTGATCCGGCCCGGCATCCGGGCTGTGCTGGATAGCGATGCGCTGGTCGAGGGTGACCTTGCCTTCGCTGTCCACGGTCAGGGTGAAGGCCACGGCGCCGCCGCTGCCGCCCACGCGCCCGACCACCTGATTGCCTTCCAGATAGAGCTTGATGTCAGTGCCGCTGGCACTGTCCTTCAGCCCGCTGCTGGCGCCCTCGGCGCTGACGGCCAGGTTGTAGGTGATGGAGCCGGAGCCGTCGGCGCCATAGCTGCCAAGGAAGGCGCCACTGAAGTCCGTGGTGGCATCACCGCCCAGGTTGGTTTCGTCCACCTGGAGGATGTCCGCCGGCACCGACACCGCTGTAATGCTCGGCGCATCGTCCTTGAAACTGATGGCGTTGCCCAGGTTGAGGCTGGCACTGCTGCTGTCGCCATCCTTGTCGGTGATCGTGGCCACCAGTTTCACCAGATCCGCCGCAGACAGGCCGGCGGCCTGATCCGGCCCGGCATCCGGGCTGTGCTGGATGGCGATGCGCTGGTCGAGGGTGACCTTGCCTTCGCTGTCCACGGTCAGGGTGAAGGCCACGGCGCCGCCGCTGCCGCCCACACGGCCGACCACCTGGTTGCCTTCCAGGTAGACCTTGATATCGCTGCCGCTGGCGCTGTCCTTCAGGCCGCTGGAGGCACCGTTGGCGCTCACCGCCAGGCTGTAGGCGATGCTGCCGGCACCGTCGGCGCCGTAGCTGCTGGTGAAGGCGCCGCTGAAATCGGTGGTGGCGTCGATGCCGAGGCTGGTTTCGTCCACCTCCAGGCTGGCGACGCCAGCCTGGCCGGCGCTGATGCTCGGCGCGTCGTCCTTGAAG
>NZ_LYSP01000108.1:0-975 GCF_001728945.1 Pseudomonas sp. ENNP23 | reverse complement strand
TTACGCGCTGGCAACCCCGTGCGTACCTGATTTTTCAAGTCACAATTCAAATACTCATCAGGATTCAGCTCCGGGGCGTAGGCCGGCAAGAAGAAGAGTTCTATTTGCTCTTTGTGGTCGGCGACCCAGGCACTCACCTTTTTACTGTGGTGTACACGCAGGTTGTCGAGAACCAGGAACACCTTACGACCTTGCGCCTCACGAATCAGGCGCCCCAGGAAGCGGATCAGGACAGGAGCTGTCAACGTCTCCCGGTACAGCATGAAACGCAACTTACCCCGGTTGGTCACGGTGGAAATCATGTTGGTAGAAAAACGACTGCCGCTGACCTGGCGCACTGGTGTTTCGCCAATAGGGGCGTAGCTGCGGCCAGCATGGCTGTCACTGCGCATGCCGGTTTCGTCACCCCACTGAATCTCTCCATTTTCGGCCTTGGCCCGCAGTGTGATGCGTGGATATTCATCATTCAGCCAGCGCTGAACCACTTCAGGTTTCTGCTGATAAGCCCGATGCAGTGGGCGCTGCGGGGTGTAACCCCAACGCTTGAGGTATTCACCAACCGTTCGCACCGGCATGAGAAAACCACAGCGCTGGCGGATCAGCTCTCGCACGGCATCACGCGTCCAGAGCGCAAAGCCGAGTTTGAGTTGATCAGGCATCTTATCGGTCATTAGCGTGCGAACCAGCACTTCTTGGGCGGAACTCAAACTGCGGCGCTCACCTTGACGCGCACCGCGTTGACCGCCAGAGATGGCAGCCTTTTCGCCCTTGCTTTCTGCAACGTGAGCCCAATGGGCGACAGTACGGGAGTGAGCCCCAACCGCTGCAGCAATAGCCTTGTAGGTGTATCCCTGCTCACGCATGCGCAAGGCTATAGCACGTTTTTCGCGCTGTTCTTGGGGGCTGAGTTTGCGGGCATCTGTTTTCATGGGGTGAATTATCTATCTATGCCCTATTTATTTGCCAGGTTAATAA
>NZ_LYSP01000107.1:0-1028 GCF_001728945.1 Pseudomonas sp. ENNP23 | reverse complement strand
CGAATTAAACCACATGCTCCACCGCTTGTGCGGGCCCCCGTCAATTCATTTGAGTTTTAACCTTGCGGCCGTACTCCCCAGGCGGTCGACTTATCGCGTTAGCTGCGCCACTAAGATCTCAAGGATCCCAACGGCTAGTCGACATCGTTTACGGCGTGGACTACCAGGGTATCTAATCCTGTTTGCTCCCCACGCTTTCGCACCTCAGTGTCAGTATCAGTCCAGGTGGTCGCCTTCGCCACTGGTGTTCCTTCCTATATCTACGCATTTCACCGCTACACAGGAAATTCCACCACCCTCTACCGTACTCTAGCTCAGTAGTTTTGGATGCAATTCCCAGGTTGAGCCCGGGGCTTTCACATCCAACTTGCTGAACCACCTACGCGCGCTTTACGCCCAGTAATTCCGATTAACGCTTGCACCCTTCGTATTACCGCGGCTGCTGGCACGAAGTTAGCCGGTGCTTATTCTGTTGGTAACGTCAAAACAGCAAGGTATTCGCTTACTGCCCTTCCTCCCAACTTAAAGTGCTTTACAATCCGAAGACCTTCTTCACACACGCGGCATGGCTGGATCAGGCTTTCGCCCATTGTCCAATATTCCCCACTGCTGCCTCCCGTAGGAGTCTGGACCGTGTCTCAGTTCCAGTGTGACTGATCATCCTCTCAGACCAGTTACGGATCGTCGCCTTGGTGGGCCATTACCCCACCAACTAGCTAATCCGACCTAGGCTCATCTGATAGCGTGAGGTCCGAAGATCCCCCACTTTCTCCCGTAGGACGTATGCGGTATTAGCGTTCCTTTCGAAACGTTATCCCCCACTACCAGGCAGATTCCTAGGCATTACTCACCCGTCCGCCGCTGAATCATGGAGCAAGCTCCACTCATCCGCTCGACTTGCATGTGTTAGGCCTGCCGCCAGCGTTCAATCTGAGCCATGATCAAACTCTTCAGTTCAATACTGCTTGGGTTTTGAGAAAACCCTAAACTTGGCTCAGCAATCGCAAATAAACTCTCGAATTCACGAG
>NZ_LYSP01000106.1:0-1074 GCF_001728945.1 Pseudomonas sp. ENNP23 | reverse complement strand
AAACCCACCGCAGCCGATTCTCGATAGCGAGACGGGCAGCAGTCCCCACGGCTGGATACCCGGGTGGATCAAGAAGTACTGGGATGAAGACCCGGAGCATCCACCGTTCAAGCCAGGAAAGGGGATGATTCGTAGGCCGGACGTGACCATCGTCAAAGACCCCAAGAGGCCGCCCACCCAGGACAACATCAAGCAGGTGGTGGAGATGAAGTTTCCGCCGGATCCGGCTGACCGAGAGCAAGCAGAGAAATATGCAGAAATTGCAGGCGACAAAAGTAAGGTGGTGGCGATGAAGTCAACGGACTGCGATTGCACTCAGGAAAGCCAGCAGTCCAAAGTGCCTGCCGAACAACTGGGCTGGGCAGCGACTGCTGCGCGTTTATTGATGATGGTGATAACCCGCCGACCTGCTCCGGGGTCAAAAATCCCCTCTCCCGCCTATTAATTTAAGAGGACGTGTTATGGACGAGCCAATCAACTTGGCCGAAGAACTCGCCAAGCAGCCCCATATTCTGGAAATGCCTGGCAACTTGCTGATGAAGGGCGGCCCCCAGGACTATATCGGCGCACTACTTTGCTTGCGCGGCACCTTGTACTTCAAAGAGGCTCACACGCCCATTGTGCGTGAAGCCTTATGTCAATGTTTCGACGCCTTCAAGCAACTGGCCGACCCTCACCTCACCTGGCTTTGGCGAGGTAAAGAGCCTCCAGAGGGCAAGCCGATGACGGCATATGCGGATGCAAAATCGCTGCGTGAGATGATGGGGGCAATGGACGAAGATGATCATCTCACTTTCTGTTATACCAGCGGCAAACAATCGAATGATGCCAGTGCTTGGCTATTTGATGTCTTTGGAAAGCGCGGCTGGCAAGCCAATATGGGGAATGGTCTCAGTGTTTTGGAGTTCTCGGTTCCACTACTTCATCAAGAGCTGAATCCCCTGGATTTCCTAAAGCTATTTCTACATTGCTCAAGACAGTTGTCTCCTGAGCAAGGCTATGCTGGATATGCTTTCAATCTAGCGCCTACGAATTGGGACGATAACGAGCCCACCGAAGCTTTTATGGCAGGTC
>NZ_LYSP01000105.1:0-1152 GCF_001728945.1 Pseudomonas sp. ENNP23 | reverse complement strand
CCACCGCCCGCGACTACCCCGGCAGCATCTACGTGCATCAGTTGTTCGAGCAGCGCGCACTCAGCCAGCCGAATGCCCCGGCGCTGACTTTCGCCGGCCGCACCCTCAGCTACGCCGAGTTGAACGCCGAGGCCAACCGCTTGGCCCATCACCTGCGCCGCCTGGGCGTGGGCCCGGATGGGCTGGTGGGCATCGCCGCCGAGCGCTCGGTGGAGATGGTGGTGGGGTTGCTGGCCATCCTCAAGGCCGGCGGCGCCTACGTGCCGCTGGACCCGGAATACCCCCAGGACCGTCTGGCCTACCTGTTCGAGGACAGCGGCATTGCCTTGCTGCTGACCCAATCGCACCTGCGCGACAGCCTGCCGATTCCCGCCGGGCTGCCGGTACTGGAACTGGATCAGGCCGCCGCCTGGGCCGATCAGGACGAAACCAACCCCGGCGTGCCGCTGCACCCGGAAAACCTCGCCTACGTCATCTACACCTCCGGCTCCACCGGCAAGCCCAAGGGCGCCGGCAACCGCCACATCGCCCTGCACAACCGCCTGGCGTGGATGCAGGAGGCGTATCAACTGGGCGCCGAAGACAGCGTGCTGCAGAAGACGCCATTCAGCTTCGACGTCTCGGTGTGGGAGTTCTTCTGGCCGCTGATGGAAGGTGCGCGCCTGGTGATGGCGCGGCCTGGCGACCACCGCGACCCGGCGCGCCTGGTGCAACTGATCACCGACGAGCAGATCAGCACGCTGCACTTCGTGCCCTCGATGCTGCAGGCCTTCGTCGGGGATGAAAACGCCGCGCGCTGCACCTCCCTGCGTCGCATCGTCTGCTCCGGCGAGGCACTGCCGGTGGAGCTGCAACGCCAGACCCTGGCACTGCTGCCCCAAGCCGGCCTGTACAACCTCTACGGCCCCACCGAAGCGGCCATCGACGTCACCCACTGGACCTGCGTGGAGGAGGGCAAGGACGCCGTGCCCATCGGCCAGCCCATCGCCAACCTGCAGACCTACGTGCTGGACGCCGAACTGAACCCAGTGAGCCCCGGCGTCACCGGCGAGCTGTACCTGGGCGGCATCGGCCTGGCACGCGGTTATCACCGCCGCCCGGCGCTGACCGCCGAACGCTTCGTCACCAGCCCCTTCGGCGACGGCGAGCGCC
>NZ_LYSP01000104.1:0-1253 GCF_001728945.1 Pseudomonas sp. ENNP23 | reverse complement strand
CCCCACGCCTGGCCACCAACCAGAGCGGCAACCTGGTGTGGAGCTGGCAGAGCGATGCCTTTGGCATCGGGCAACCCAAGACCCACGGCAGCAATATCGATGTGATCCTGCGCTTCCCCGGACAGATCGCCGATGCGCACAGTGGGCTGTATTACAACTACTTCAGGGATTACGATCCGGAGACCGGGCGGTATGTCGAAAGCGACCCGATTGGGCTTGACGGTGGCCTGAATACCTACGGGTATGTAGAGGGAAATCCTTTAAGGTCTTCGGACCCCGATGGGCTATTTGCTAGAACTGCACAGCAGCCGCTAGGAGTTCGAGGAGTCGGAGTGATGCCTGGTATGGGCGGCCTAATTACCCCGATTAGTGCTTACTACCCATCCATTGGCCAAGAATCCAACGTCGTACCATTATTCCCCCCGCCGAAACAGCCTACGGGGCAATGCTCGAAAGACGATCCCAATGGAGACGATGGTTGCTACGTAGCCCAGAAAAGTTTGCTTGCCACAAGGGCATTTATCCTTGAACTCTACGGCCTATCAGCCAGTGAACAAGACGTGGCTGCCGCACAAAGCGCGATTACACGATTCAATCAGAAAGCAAGCATCCATAATCAGCGATGCCCAAACTACAAAGTGCCGCCAATTAGACCAATTCTCTTCTGAGGAAGATATGCATCCGCAAGTAAGTATTTATGTAAATGGCAAAGAGCTGTTCAGCCATGACACAGTGGCCAACGAGGCTTTTGAGTTGATCATCTCGCAGTCAGAAAACAAAAGAACTTTACACCTTATCGCACAAGCCAGAGACATAATCTCGCGCAGTTCAACCATCATTGCCAAGGCGACTATTCCAAGCGGCGACCACATCCAAATAGGTCACTATGCTGGCGACTCAACACCGCGACGCTTCAACCAAGATGAGATCGAGAAATTACTACGCCTTCACCCAAGTCTTAACCCAGAGGGCTATGAAAGCCAGCAGCTTCACATAGCCACAAAAGAAAGCAACTTTATAATCAGAGCGCGCAATGGGTCAGACATAACCTGTTTCTACGAGGCCGGGATATCAAACAAAGAACAGTCTCCCTTGTTCTCGGTTGGGACCCTATCTCAGAACTCGGAATGCGAGCAGTGGATGAAAAAAACAATTACCCCCGGGGAAATCATTGAGCTCATCTATATAGCATCTTAGGTTCTGTACGAAAAGTCGGTACAGGTAGAATCGCCACCATGATTGGCTGGAGGCCC
>NZ_LYSP01000103.1:0-1262 GCF_001728945.1 Pseudomonas sp. ENNP23 | reverse complement strand
TGTACGGACCGGAGACATAGCTGACAGGTGTGCGGAGACATGGTTGACACTTTTCGGCAAGCCAGCCTTGCCGGGTAACGACCATGCCTTGGAACACGAGAGACGCTATGAGCCTAAAAGCAGAGTTCATTGCCCTGGCACTTCTTCCCGACAGCAACCGAAGGGAGCTGTGCCGCCGTTTCAATATCAGCCCGCAAACAGCCTACAAATGGTTAAAGCGATATGTCGCGGAAGGCGCTGCGGGTTTACAGGAGCAGTCCCGGCGACCGCGCAGTAGCCCTCGGCAAGCGTCTGCAGAGATCGAAGCGCAAGTGGTGGCCCTTCGACGAGCACATCCAGCCTGGGGTGGGCGCAAGATCAGTCATGCTCTGGGTTGCTGCGTTGCGCCCAGTACGGTGACGAACATCCTGCATCGCAACAACTTGGTCGAATCGCCTGGGCCGGAGGTGAAGAGGCCCTGGCAGCGTTTTGAGCACGAAGCTCCTAACGACCTCTGGCAAATGGACTTCAAAGGGTATTTCCTGACCCACCAAGGCCAATGCCATCCCCTGACACTGATCGACGACCACTCTCGTTTCAGCCTCGCTATTCAGGCCTGTGCAAATGAGAGGCGACAGACAGTCCAGGAACGCCTGATAGACGTGTTCAGGCGATATGGCTTGCCAGCGAGAATCAACACCGACAATGGCGCACCTTGGGGTTCTCCACGCAATCCTGGCGAGCTTTCGGAGCTTGGCGTCTGGTTGGTCAGCCTGGGAATTCGACTGAGCTTCAGCCGCCCCTACCATCCGCAAACCAATGGCAAGGATGAGCGCTTCCACCGATCCCTCAAACTGGAAGTTCTCAAGGGTCAGCATTTCCATGATCTGGCGGAAGCCCAGTCAGCATTTGATCGCTGGCGAGAAATCTACAACCACCAGCGCCCGCATGAAGCTCTGTCTTACCAGGTTCCTATCAGTCGCTATCGGACGAGCCCCTGGAAGTATCCCGAACAACCAACAGAGTTCGAGTACGGTCTGGATGATGTGTTGGCGAAGGTCTACCACAGCCGTTTCCGCTTCAGAAAACGCTACTTCCGCATTGCCAAGGGCTTAGCTGGGAAAGTGATAGCAATACGTCCGCACTCAGATGCCGAACATTTGTTCGATGTGTACTTCTGCCACCAGCTACTTCGAACCATTGACCTGAATGACCCTGACTACGGTCCATAATGTGTCAACCATGTCCCCGCACATGTGTCCACCATGTCTCCGGTCCGTACA
>NZ_LYSP01000102.1:0-1321 GCF_001728945.1 Pseudomonas sp. ENNP23 | reverse complement strand
CGCCAGCAGCACGTCGGTCACGGGGCCGAAGGCGATCTTCTGGTCGAACAGCTTGCCGAAGGACAGGCGCGGGGAAATCTCGCCGTAGTAGGTGTTATTGCCGGCGTTGGCGTCAGCCTTGCCGTTGTAGTTGATCTGGTCGACGAAGAGGAACAGGTCGCCCCAGGTCCAGCCGCTGGCATGCTCGAAGGTGAAGGTCTGCTGGATCTCGGGGTTGACCTTGAAGTCCTTCCCATAGAGGTAGGTGACGCTGTTGTTCTGCCACAGCAGGGGGCCGTCGGCCAGGGCTTGGCCAGCGGCCAGCAGGCCGCCGGCGAGCGCGAGAGCGGAGAGGGTACGGTTCATTCGGGATGGGCTCCTGGTGCTGGTTTTATTGGCTTCCCTCTGCGTGGAAGCTGTCTGATTGGTCAGGCTTGCCTGCCAGAGCAAGAAAGGAGCCAGTTTTTCGCGACACCTTCCCCGGGCGCCGGATTATCGGGATAGGCCCCGATGTTTCAAGGGGTTATCGGTGATGGCGGGTGAATTTCCGACTTGTGGAGGGGCGGGGGCTGCCCGGTTATGGGCGGCCGGAGCTGACCGATCGAACAGCCCTGCATCAGTTTGGGGCGACCCACCAAACCGCCCCGCCGCCGGTGGATAGCGCTCTTTTCATCCACCAACTCCCGGCACCCAGGCCTTGGGGATAACCCCTGGCTCGATGCTCACCGGATGGCGCCGAGGCACTCGTAGGATGGGCTGAGCTGTGCGAAGCCCATCATGGCGGGCTGGGCCTGGATCGATGCGGTTCGCCAAGCTCACCGCATCCTACGGATTCCACCGATCCACCAACGGAGTCCGGCATGGCACCGCTGGTGGATAGCGCTCTTTTCATCCACCAACTCCCGGCACCCCGGCCTTGGGGATAGCCCCTGGCTCGATGCTCACCGGATGGCGCCGAGGCACTCGTAGGATGGGCTGAGCTGTGCGAAGCCCATCATGGCGGGCCGGGCCTGGATTGATGCGGTTCGCCGAGCTCACCGCATCCTACGGATTCCACCGATCCACCAACGGACTCCGGCATGGCACCGCTGGTGGATGGCGCTCTTTTCATCCACCAACTCCCGGCACCCAGGCCTTGGGGATAACCCCTGGCTCGATGCTTACCGGATGGCGCCGAGGCACTCGCAGGATGGGCTGAGCTGTGCGAAGCCCATCATGGCGGGCCGGGCCTGGATCGATGCGGTTCGCCAAGCTCACCGCATCCTACGGACGGTGCCTGGCGCGAAGGGGGAATGGCGCTTCCGGTGAACGGGAAGCGCGTTTTCCGTGTGTGCATAAAAAA
>NZ_LYSP01000101.1:0-1373 GCF_001728945.1 Pseudomonas sp. ENNP23 | reverse complement strand
ACGATACTCCGGAGATCATCGCCACCATCCACGGCGAAGGCTACCGTTTCTGTGGTGAGCTGGAGCAGGAATAAGTTCCCGCGACGCTGTTGATCTGAAAAGGCGCCTCGGGCGCCTTTTCTGTCTCTGCGATTTGCCTTAAAAGCTGAGAAACCGTGAGCGTGACGTCGAACGGCGCACAAGACAGATGTGTCTAGTCCTGAAATAGGTTTACACATTTTCAACTAGCATTTCTCTACTCAGAACCCCCTATGTACCGCATCGGGGGTTCTGTATTTCAACGCATGATGCGGCCGCTCCTCGTTGTAAATATCCACCGCTTCACGCACCATTTCCCGCGCTTGCGTCAAATCCTGCGGGCTTTGCAACAATAACTCTCCTTTCAAAATCCCGTTCACCCGCTCCGCCAACGCATTCTGGTAACAGTCATACCCATCCGTCATCGAGCATTTCACCCCGTACCGTTCATGTAATGACTGATACAGTCCCGAGCAATACTGCACGCCGCGGTCAGAGTGATGGATGAGTTCACCGCCGCCACGCGTCGTTGCTTCAGTGCTTTCTTGAACGCCATCGCCACCGATTCGGCGTGCATTCCTTCGTGTACGTGGTGGCCCACTATCTTGCGTGAGTACGCATCCGTCACCAGGCTCAGGTACAGTGGCCCGCTCCTGGCTGGCAGATAGGTGATATCTGCGACCCAGACCTGCTCCGGTGCTACCGGAGTGACCTGCTCTGGCCCCGCCTTGAGCAAGTTGGGATGACGGTAGAAACGGTGAAAACTGTGGGTGGTCTTGTGATACGCCCGTCTGTGCTGCACCAGCAGGCGGTGCTCGGTCAATATCTGAAACAGCCTGTCACGCCCGACCTTGAGCCCGCCATCATCCTGACCCTGCAGCAGATAATGCAGCTTGCGAGTGCCCACCCGAGGTTGTCGTAGTCGAACCTGACGCACGAAGCGCACCACCTGTAGCCCTTGTGCATGGCGCTCGTCGGCGACCCGATTGCGCTTGTAGTAAGCCTGCCGGCTTATCCCCAGAAACAGGCAAGCCCTGACAATGGTCAGCCTCTCGACTTGCCGCTGCGAGAGGACTTGCCGGGTCGCTTTTTTACGATGGAGACGCCGTAGTCATTCTTCAGTACATCGACGACGGCCTCAAAGAACTGAGCCTTCTGACTCATCAGTGCCAGCTGTTGCTCGAGTTCCTTGATACGCTGTTCGGGCGTCTGGTTGTCGGGGTCAGGCATGGTGATGCTCCTGCCGGCGCGCACAGAAGCCCCCTGGCTCCAATCTTGCCGACCATGTTTACGCAACCATACCAGAACAGTGGAGCGGCCCTGAATGCCATAACGCACCTGAGCCTGTTTGTAGG
>NZ_LYSP01000100.1:0-1422 GCF_001728945.1 Pseudomonas sp. ENNP23 | reverse complement strand
AGCGGCGGCGCCGTGGCCTTCACCCTGACCGTGGACAGCGAAGGCAAGGTCACCCTCGACCAGCGCATCGCTATCCAGCACAGCCCGGATGCCGGGCCGGATCAGGCCACCGGCCTTGCGGCAGCGGACCTGGTGAAACTGGTGGCGACCCTCACCGACAAGGACGGTGACTTCAGCAGCGCCAGCCTCAACCTGGGCAGCGCCATCAGCTTCAAGGACGATGCCCCCGGCATTCTCGCGGTCTCCATCCCGGCGGACATCCTCCAGGTGGACGAAACCAACCTGGGCGGCGATGCCACCACGGACTTCAGTGGTGCCTTCATCCGCAATTACGGCGCCGACGGCGCCGGCACCACCACCTACGCCTTGCAGGTCAGCGGCGAGGGGGCCTCCAGCGGGCTGAAGGACATTGCCACCGGCACTGACATCAAGGTCTATCTGGAAGGTGGCGAAGTGGTCGGCCGTGTGGGCGGCCCCTCGGGGGCAATCGCCTTTACCGTCAGCGTCGACGGCACCGGCAAGGTGACCCTCGACCAGAAACTGGCCATCCAGCACAGCCCGGATGCCGGGCCGGATCAGGCCGCCGGCCTGTCGGCGGCGGATCTGGTGAAACTGGTGGCGACGATCACCGACAAGGACGGCGACTCCAGCAGCGCCACCCTCAACCTGGGCAACGCCATCAGTTTCAAGGACGATGCCCCCGGCATTCTCGCGGTCTCCATCCCGGCGGACATCCTCCAGGTGGACGAGACCAACCTGGGCGGCGATGCCACCACGGACTTCAGTGGTGCCTTCATCCGCAATTACGGCGCCGACGGCGCCGGCACCACCACCTACGCCTTGCAGGTCAGCGGCGAGGGGGCCTCCAGCGGGCTGAAGGACATTGCCACCGGCACTGACATCAAGGTCTATCTGGAAGGTGGCGAAGTGGTCGGCCGTGTGGGCGGCCCCTCGGGGGCCATCGCCTTCACCGTCAGCGTCGACGGCACCGGCAAGGTGACCCTCGACCAGCGCATCGCCATTCAGCACAGCCCGGACAGCGGGCCGGATCAGGAGGTGAGCCTGGGCAGTGCCGACCTGGTGAAACTGGTGGCGACCCTCACCGACAAGGACGGTGACAGCAGCAGCGCCAGCCTCAACCTGGGCAACGCCATCAGCTTCAAGGACGACGCGCCGAGCATCAGCGCCGGCCAGGCTGGCGTCGCCAGCCTGGAGGTGGACGAATCCAGCCTCGGCACCGACGCCACCACCGACTTCAGTGGTGCCTTCACTGGCAACTACGGTGCCGACGGTGCGGGCAGCATCGCCTACAGCCTGGCGGTGAGCGCCGAAGGCGCCAGTAGCGGGCTGAAGGACAGCGCCACCGGCACTGACATCAAGCTCTATCTGGAGGGCGGGCAGGTGGTCGGCCGTGTGGGCGGT
>NZ_LYSP01000099.1:0-1428 GCF_001728945.1 Pseudomonas sp. ENNP23 | reverse complement strand
TTTTTTATGGCGCGGATTTTTGCGTGCGCGACATCTTGTGGAAGCGGTTTCAGCCGCGATGCGTTTCCCGCCCTGCACCCAGGCCAGCGGCAATTCCTCCACGGCGGGCTTTTCTTCGCCTGCGCCCCGCGCCAGACTGCTCGCCATGCCCATCCAGACCCTCACCCGACTCTCCGACCTGGCGCCCGAGCGCTGGGACGCCCTGCTGCCCGATGACCAGCCCTTCCTGCGCCATGCCTTCCTCTCGACCCTGGAGGACAGCGGCAGCGTGGGCGGGCAATCCGGCTGGTACCCGGCGCACCGGCTGCTGCTCGACGACCAGGCACACCTGCGCGCGGCGATGCCGGCCTATGTGAAGGTGCATTCCTACGGTGAGTACGTGTTCGATTGGTCCTGGGCCGATGCCTGCCAGCGTGCCGGGATCGGCTACTACCCCAAGCTGCTGGGGGCCGTGCCGTTCTCCCCGGTCGGCGGCGCGCGCCTGCTGGCGGTGGACGCCAGCGCGGCGTCGGCATTGCTGGATGGGGTGACCGAAGCCCTCGACGCGGAGGACCTGTCGAGCCTGCATGTGAACTTCACCGATGCCTTTGCCGACGCGGTGCTGCGCGGGCGCGAGCACTGGCTGGAGCGCCTGGGCTGCCAGTACCACTGGCACAACCGGGGCTACCGGGACTTCCAGGACTTTCTCGACGCCTTCGCCTCGCGCAAGCGCAAGCAGGTGCGCAAGGAGCGCGAGCAGGTGGTGGGGCAGGGGATCGAGTTCCAGTGGCGCGAGGGGCACGAACTGCTGGAGGCGTACTGGGACTTCGTCTACGCCTGCTACGCCAACACCTATGCGGTGCGCGGGCAGACGCCCTACCTGACGCGCGCCTTCTTCAGCCTGCTGGCCGAGCGCATGCCCCAGGCCATTCGCGTGGTGTTCGCGGTGCAGGGCGGCCGGCCGGTGGCCATGGCGTTCTCGCTGGTGGATGGCAGCACCCTGTACGGGCGTTACTGGGGCTGCCTGGCGGAGTTCGACCGCCTGCATTTCGAGACCTGTTTCTACCAGGGCATCGAGTGGGCGATTCGCGCCGGGCTGTCGCGTTTCGACGCCGGCGCCCAGGGCGAACACAAGCTCATTCGGGGCTTCGAGCCGGTCGTGACCCGCTCCTGGCACCTGCTGCGCCACCCCGGCCTGCGCGCGGCAGTGGCGGACTTCCTGGCCCAGGAACGCCCCGCGATCCTCCGTTATGCCGAGGACGCGCGGGGCATGCTGCCCTATCGCCAGGGTTGAGGCTCAGCCGTTGCTGAGGGTGCTGCCGCCCCATTCCAGGTAGCGCATCTTGTGCACCGTGCCCTGGCTGTCCTCGTACACCATCACCACCGGCACCCCGGAGGGTGGATCGCGTTTCATCGATCCACCGTTGCGGTGTGGCCGATGTGCCGGGC
>NZ_LYSP01000098.1:0-1510 GCF_001728945.1 Pseudomonas sp. ENNP23 | reverse complement strand
AATGGTGGACTCTTGTGCGACGGTCGCAATTCCCGTCTGTTTTTCGATCAACTGCGCGGGCGCTTTTTCGCTTTCCCGCCCCCCATTTTTTCTTTGTATTCCATTACATCATGTGTGGTTATTTTCTCCAGGTACCGCCATAGCACTGCGTTCACGATGTCCGCTTCGGCAATGCCTTCCCTGGTCTCGATGATCATGTTGATCCGCTTGTCTTCCAGTATCTGCACGAACTCTTCTTTGACTCTGTAGACCTTGCTCACTAGCTCGTTTCCAGGCTGTTTCATGGCGACCCCGTAATTTTGTCACGTGTTGCACTGTTACACGTTACAGCGTATAAAACGCGCAGATCGTAACTTGTAACGGTGTTACAGATGCTCGACCGCATCCACATGTTCATCCCGTTCCGCATGGAGGCCGTCCACGAGATAGGCAGTGTCGAGCGTCCGTTTCATGTTGTAGATCTTGATTCCCTTGGCATTCAGATGCGCGCCGATGGCGGCATTACCCGCCGTGAAGACGGTGGCTTTGACTGCGAATCTCTCTCCCACGCCTGGGAATCCTTGCCCTCCAGCTACACACCTCTTGCCTTCAAGGTCTTCCATCAGTCCTTCGGTAAACGCCTGCAACCTGGGGTAGAGCTCAAGGCTAGTCCTGCCAAGCTCCTCCAGGGTCACAACGTTTTCGGCCCCACCTCGATCCGCAAAGGGGCAGAGGTGATGCTCAAGTGGTTGGCCGGTACTTACCCGTTGCTTTGGGCTCGGCTCGACTGGATGGCGATCGAGGTCTACGCGATCGACTGCACGTTCTCGGCTCGCATGCCGAACGAGCAGACCGCCCTCCAGGTGATCCAGTTCATGCGCGGCGTGAGCAACGGCCAGACCCGCAACCGTGGTGACGACTACCAGACGACCGCGTACTGGGGCGCCAAAGACAGCCGCATGCGCAAGATCAAGGCCTATCTCAAGGGCCCTGAATTCCGCCTCGAAATCGAAAAGACCCTCCGCGCGGCGCGCGGTGCAGCTTCGAACCCTGAGCCACGCCAGGACCTGGATAACGCCCACGTTCGCCAGTTCAAGCAGCACCGCCGCGATGCACGCGCCCCCATGCCCATCCTGTCCGCTGCTCGCACCCTGCGAGTGCTCCAGGACCCCCGGCTACAAGAGTTCGCTCGTCTCCTCCTCCGGATGGAGGCGACCGTCATGCACCGTTGGCTTGAGCGTCGGAACCTCCCGACGAACCTCTGGCAACTGTGCGACCACCAGGAAGCGCTCGAGAGTGAGGATCGCTGTTTCATCCAGGAGTGTTGGAGCGCTGTAACTGCTGACCTGTTCGCGGCCTTTGAAGGTATGACCATGAAGAGAATCGACGACGACGAAGTGCTGGCCGCACTGATCGCGAAGTACACGAAGGAAGGGAAGGGCAAGTGGACCAAGGCACGCGCCGACAAGGCCACTGGCACGATCATTCCTCGCGTATTCATCCCCGGAAAACCCAGCGATGCCTATGCTCG
>NZ_LYSP01000097.1:0-1516 GCF_001728945.1 Pseudomonas sp. ENNP23 | reverse complement strand
CTGATGACTACCGCAGGAGAGGTACACCTGTAATGTGGGGAATGGCCGCTACGAGGTACTCGTGACGGCCCAAAACGGAGAGCTGAGCGGACAACCTGACCGGTTTTGATTGGCGGGTGCGTTCAAAATCGGCAGAGGTCGAAGTCGGCCGGAAATGTAGGACTACTTCAGACCATCCTTAGGTTCTGTACGAGAAGTCGGAGCAGGTAGAGGCGCGGCCATGATTGGCTGGAGGCCCGCATGGCAAGGCGCTACGAGAATCCCGGATGCAGGTTAGGAGTTGATCAAGGATCTGGTTTTTCCGGAGCAGAAGATGGGCCGGCCGCGCAGTTATGATCGGCTAGTGCTCGATGGGATCTTCTGGATTCTCTGCTCCGGAGCGGCCTGGCGTGACCTTCTGGAGCGTTTCGATCTTTATCAGCGATTCCGTGATTGGCGATATGACGGCACGTTTGACCGAGTCCTTGAACGATTGCACGTTCGGTTGAATCAGGAAGGCCTGATTGATTTGGGTACGTGGGTGGTCGACTCCGCTGCAGTGCGCGCAACCCGAGCCTCTTCTGCCGCCGGGAAAAAGGATTCATCGCGTCTTCCCGGGGGTAAGGCGGCCTTGATTTTCAGGAAAAAATACGTCGAGTCACGGAAAGCGTAGGCTATGCGCTTGATGATCTTGATGCGGTTGTTCACCCCCCCTCCAGGAAACTGGTGTTCATGTGGAAACGGGCACTGGCGAGAATGCCGCGCGTGTATTTGCGCAGGTCGCGGGCAAAGCGTTGTAGCGTGCGAGTCCGCTGTCCCGGGCGTGTCGCAGCCGGGCTCGCCAGCGCAGCCAGCCCTCCCGCACGCTGGAGGCGTACCAGATGTCCTTTAGGGCATCCTTGAGCACATAGACCGTGGCCAGTGGCTGGTTGGCAGCAAGCAGTTTGATCTTGCCCAGAAGTCGTGGACACGGGTTTAAGCACTCATCCGGGCCTCGAAGGCCTCCGGGCTGATGTGCCCCAGCGTGCTGTGTCGCCGCTGACGGTTGTAATCGGTTTCGACGTATTCAAACACGGTTTCACGCATCTGGGCACGACTCGCGAAGCGCTCGCTGTGGATGCACTCGACCTTCAGACTGTGGAAGAAGCTCTCTGCACAGGCATTGTCGTAGCAGTTGCCTTTGGCGCTCATGCTGCATCGCAAGTGGTGGGTGCAGATCAGCTCCCGGTAAGCCGCTGAGCAGTACTGGCTACCGCGGTCGCTGTGCACTATCACTCCCTTGGGCTGCCTGCGTCGCCACAACGCCATGTGCAAGGCATCGCAGACCAGGTCGGCCGTCATGCGTTCGCTCATGGCCCAGCCGATCACCATCCGTGAATACAGATCAATGACCACTGCCAGATACAACCAGCCTTCTTCCGTATGCAGGTAGGTGATGTCACCCACCCATTTTTGATTCGGCGCAGATGCCGTGAAATCCCGCTTGAGCAGGTTCTCTGCCACTGGCAACGAGTGCTGGGAATTGGTAAGCGCTCCA
>NZ_LYSP01000096.1:0-2026 GCF_001728945.1 Pseudomonas sp. ENNP23 | reverse complement strand
GTAACCGCTCCATAAACCCCACCTTCAACTGAGCTATCCGTTTCCGGATGCTGGGCTCCCGTTTTCACCGGAGTTCACCGTCATGATGCGTCCCGACGCCAAGGTACAGAAGGTCTACCTCTACCCAAAGCCCGTCGATTTCCGCAAATCCATCAACGGCCTGGCCGCCCTGGTCGAGCTGGATATCAAGGTGGAGGTATTCAATCCGGTGCTGTTCGTATTCCTCAACCGCGCCCGCAGTCAGGTCAAGATCCTCTACTGGGAGCGCAATGGCTTCTGCCTGTGGCTCAAGCGTCTGGAGGCCGAGCGCTTCAAGACTAAGCCCGATGCTGGCGACGAGGTCATCGAACTGACGGTCGATGAGCTGAACTGGCTGCTCGACGGCATCGATCTGTGGCGCAACCGTCCGCATCAGGTGTTGAGGCCGCGTTTCGTGGCCTGAGCCGGTATAATCCGGCGCCATGAAATCTGCTGCCGACCACCTTCCCGACGATCCTGTACTGCTCAAGCAGATGCTGCTATTGGCGCAAGGAAAGGTGGCGCAACTCCAGGAACAGGTCGCCCTGCTACGCCACAAGCTGTTCTCGCCCAAGTCCGAGCGCAGCCCTGAAGATGCCGACTCGCCGCAGTTGGCCATGTTCAACGAGGCCGAAGAGCTGCTCGAAACGCCGACCGCGGCAACAAACGAAGCCGAAGCCGAAGCCGAAGCCGAAGAAGTCGTCGCACCGATCACGCGTCGCGGCAAGCGCAAGCCGCTGCCAGCCAACCTGCCGCGTGTTGAAATCGTGCACGAACTGCCCGAGCACGAGCTGACCTGCGCCTGTGGCTGCCGCAAGCAGGTCATTGGCGAGGAAACCAGCGAGCAGTTGGAGATCATCCCGATGCAGGTGCGGGTCATCCGCCACGTGCGCAAGACCTACGCCTGCAACGCCTGCGAAGCCGCCCCGGTGACCGCCGACAAACCGGCACAACTGCTCGAGAAAAGTCTGGCCACACCGAGCCGTGCTGGCGATGCTGCTGACCACCAAGTACGCCGACGGCATCCCGCTGTATCGTTTCGAGAAAATGCTCAGCCGCCACGGCGTCGACCTCCCCCGCCAGACCCTGGCGCGCTGGGTAATCCAGTGCGGCGAGCAGTTGCAACCGCTGCTCAACCTGCTGCGCGACACGCTGTTCGACTATCCGCTGCTGCACTGCGACGAAACCCGGCTACAGGTGCCGCATGAGCCGGGTCGCGATCCCACCGCACAATCCTGGATGTGGGTGCAATGCGGTGGCCCGCCGGACAGGCCGGTCGTTCTCTTCGACTACGACACCAGCCGCGCGCAGGCCGTACCGTTGCGCTTGCTCGCGAGCTATCGCGGCTACCTGATGACCGACGACTACGCCGGCTACAACGCCGTGGCCCAGCAAGACGGTATCGAACGTCTGGCCTGCTGGGCGCATGCGCGACGCAAGTTCGTCGAGGCGCAGAAGGTGCAACCCAAGGGCAAGGTCGGCCGGGCCGACATGGCGCTGAACCTGATCAACAAGCTCTACGGCATCGAACGTGAGCTGAAAAAAGCCGACGACAGCGAACGCCTGAGCGCCCGCCAACAACGCAGCCAGCCGCTGCTCGACCAGCTCAACTCCTGGCTCGACAAAACCCAGCCGCAGGTTGCTGGAAAAACGGCGCTGGGCAATGCCGTGAACTACCTGGCCAGCAACTGGAGCCGCCTGGTGCGCTATGTCGAAGGCGGGCACCTGCCGATCGACAACAACCGCGCGGAGAACGCCATCCGCCCGTTCGTCATCGGGCGCAAGAACTGGCTATTCAGCGACACCCCGAAAGGCGCCACCGCCAGCGCACAGCTCTACAGCCTGCTCGAAACCGCCAAGGCCAATGGCCAGGAACCTTACGCCTGGCTGCGCCATGCCCTCGAACGCCAGCCCCAGGCGACTCGCGTCGAAGACTACGAAGCGCTGCTGCCCTGGAACCTGAGGGCGATTTAAAGCCAAGCCGCCTGAGCTGGGTAGGTGGGGTTTA
>NZ_LYSP01000095.1:0-2132 GCF_001728945.1 Pseudomonas sp. ENNP23 | reverse complement strand
GGGTTTGCAGTGGGCAGTGCCACACCCACGCCCCTGGCCAGCCAGATCGCCTATGCGCCGTTCGGGCCGCTGAAGAGCCTCACCTGGAACAACGGCATCGTCCTCAACCGCACCTACGACCAGGACTACCAGCTCACCGCCCAGCAGGTCGGCACCTGGCAGAGCCAGTACAGCCACGACGCCAACGGCAACATCACCGCACACGCCCACAGCCTGTTCGGCAGCCTCGACTACCAGTACGACGCCCTCGATCGCCTGACCGAGGAAAAGACCGCCGACAGCCGCAAGGCCTACGCCTACGACGCCACCGGCAACCGCACCAGCCGCACCACCTACGCCACCACGAATGGCACCGAAACGCAGACCGCCAAGCAGAGCCTGCGCTACGCCCCCGACAGCAACCGCCTCGCCCAGCGCAGCTCCAGCTACGCCGTCGAAGCCGATGCCGCCGGCCACTACACCCGCTACAGCCAGAGCCGTCGCTACACCTACGATGACCAGGGCCGCCTCAGCGCCGTCACCGATGCCGTCGATCCCCTCTCCACCCGCGCCGTCCGCTACGCCTACAACGCCCTCGGCCAGCGGGTGCTCAAGGAGGTCCAGCAGGGCACTGCCCGCACGTCCTACACCTACCTCTACGGCCCCGACGGCCAGGTCATGGGCCAGGTGCGCTACACCACCGCCGGCAGGAAGAGCCAGGCCAGCTACTACGTCTGGCTCGACAACCTGCCCATCGCCCAGATCGACCTGACCTACAGCGCCGGCACCACCATCGCCAGCACCACCCTCACCTACCTGCACAGCGACCACCTCAACACCCCCCGCCTGGCCACCAACCAGGGCGGCAACCTGGTGTGGAGCTGGCCGAGTGATGCCTTTGGGGTGGGGCAACCCAAGACCTACGGCAGCACCATCGACGTGATCCTGCGCTTCCCCGGGCAGGTCGCCGATGCGCACAGTGGGCTCTACTACAACTACTTCAGGGATTACGACCCAGAGACGGGTAGGTATGTGGAGAGTGATCCGATTGGGCTCAAGGGGGGACTGAATACATTTGGATATGTTTACTCCAATCCTATAGCCAATATAGATCTACTCGGTCTAGACACCATCAATGTCGGCGGATCATTACATGGACCAGGTTTTCTCAGTTGGCTTCTGCCCTCAGACGCGCCACCTAACGGCATTAGCTGTGGAGTCGCAATATCGTACCCAGGATTCTCAGGCGGAGAGTGGGATGCTGGACTTTACGGAACAGTCCAAGCGAGTGGAGAGAGCTATGGTATAGGTAAAACCTCTATAGACTTGGGCTACCACCGAGGCTCAGTTAGCGATCTAGCAGGGAAGGGGGTTGAGTTAGGCGCACATATAAACAGAGTAGGCGCCAGCATTGAATTTAATGAAAACAACAAAATGACAGGCGGAGTAATTCACTATGGCGCCGGATACAATTTCGGCGCTACAGGCACAATAGGTGGAACTGTTTCCGCAAGGAAACTTTTAGAAAATGAATAAAATACTTAACTATATTTCAAAAATATGCGCCGAAGAGATATCACCAAAAATCTTAACTGGGCGACCAGAAGAGATAAATCAAATAATCCACACTCACTTCAATATCCGAGCAAACGGCAACAACAAAATAGCTGCATTTAAAAAAACACTCTTCCCGGACCATCACTATTTTGAATTTCAAAAAAAAGGCAGCCATATAGTGTACAGACTTCGTGTAAGAGCAATAGACACAGCCCTTGTTACACTCGTAGTATTTTCGGGAATTCTATTCTCTCTGACAGGTTTAGCATTCACACTGCACGGCCTATTTAGCACCCCACTTATTTACCGCCAAATTTCTGGAGGCTTGCTATTCAGCTGCGCAGGGCTGGGACTAATTCTGTTCACATATATTCTGTACAGATTCTTCCGCTGGGGAGCTGGCCTCTCCAATCCCGAAAAGCTTCTACGTAAATATGGAATTAATTAGCCCTCTAGGGATGGTCTGAAAAAGACTTCCTGATTTTGGCAGAATGCCCGAATTCCACTCTCCGAGTTTCCCGATGAAGCAGATGACCTTCGCTGACGCCGAGTACGCCGGTAAGCGCAAGCAGACCCGTAAGGAGTTGTTCCTGATA
>NZ_LYSP01000094.1:0-2141 GCF_001728945.1 Pseudomonas sp. ENNP23 | reverse complement strand
GTGGGCCGCGACCGCCGCTACATCAGCACGCTGTTCGCTGCCCTGCTGCAGGAGTACGAAGGCAGCGCCGCCTCCCGCGACCTGGTGCTGGCGTCCCTGGTCAACGTGCTGGTGGTGTGGATCACCCGCCAGCGCCAGCAGAACACCCCGCCCAGCGGCCGCGACGAGCGCAACCGGCAGTTGCTGGGCCGCTACATCAAGCTGGTGGAGCAGCACTACCGCGAACACCTCACGGTGGAAACCTTCGCCCACCGGCTGGACCTCTCCAGCGTCCACCTCAACACCCTGTGCCGCCGGCTGGCGGGCCAGAGTGCGCTGCAGATCATCCACCAGCGCCTGTTGCTGGAGGCCCGGCGCAGCCTCATCTACACCCACATGACCATTGCCCAGGTCTCCGACAGCCTGGGCTTCAGCGATCCCACCTACTTCTCGCGCTTCTTCCGCCGCCTGAGCGGGCAGTCACCCAACGCCTTCCGCCAGGCGAACAAGCGACACGGAAAGACAGGTTGAGGCCATACCCACCGGGCTGTTGACCTCCCTGGAGGACGGCACATGCCGGCATCCCAGCTCAGCACGGCGGCCGCCGCGTTTCCGAGGGGCACTCGCCAAACAGCTCGCGGTAGCGCGCCGAGAAATGGCTGAGGTGATAGAAGCCCTGCTCCGCCGCCGCCTCGCCGACGTTCAGCACGCTCGCGGGCGTGCTGGTCAGGCGGCGACGCACCGCATTCAGGCGCAGGGTGCGCAGGTATTCCACCGGACGCATGCCCGCCACCAGTTGGAAGCTGCTCTGCAGGGTGCGACGGCTGACCCGCAGTTGCTCGCAGAGCGCGAGGATGCTCGGCAACTCGTCGGTGTTGGCCAGGGCGATTTCCTGGCACTTGCGCACCAGGTAGGCCGACACGGCGACATTGCCACGGCGCTCCCGGGGGGTGTCCCGCGCATGGATGAACAGATCGAGGAAGGTCTCCAGCAACTGCTCCTCCAGATGTACCTCGCACGCCCTGTCCAGGGCGATATCACCCTTCACCAGCGCGTTGAACACCGGCTGGATCCGGCTCCGTACCCGCTCCAGCACCGCACGGGAGACGGCCATCTGCGGCTGCGTGCGCAGGGCACCGAGCTGCTCGCGGGACAGCTCGACCTCTGCCAGGCGGGCGAACCGCTCGGCGTCGATGTTGATGGCGAAGAAGCTCATGCCCTCCGGCGCGTGCAGCAGGAACTCCTCGCCATCGCGCAGCAAGGGCCCGCTCTGCGGGCCGGCCTCGTAGCCCTGCACCACCGGGAAGCGCCCCGCCCCCAGCGACATGGCGATGCACAGCCGCCCACGGGGTGCACAGCCGTGCTGCACCACGCGCTTGTCCAGGGTCTCCTGGAAGATCTGGAAGCGCTCGGCGGCCACCTGCTGCAGCTCGCTGGACAGGCTGCCCCGCCCCATCTGGTCGTAGACCTGGTTCCAACCCAGGATCGAGCCGGCATGTTGCTGGGAATCATCGAAGGAACGCACTTCAGCCAACATCTGGGTCTCTCCTCTCTGCAACAAGGCGCCGTCGGCCAGCAGGCGGCGCAAGGCCCAACAGGCATTCGGCAACGGCGCATCGCCCTCCCCCGGGCTGCTGCCTGACCCGCGACGAGCTGGACATCGACCTCACCGGCATCGCCGCGCCCATCCTCAGCCTCGATGACAAGAGCATCCTCGGCAGCCTCTCCGTGGTCGGCCCCACCCACGACTTCAAGCTGCTGCGCCAGGAAACGGTGACCGACATGCTAGTGGACACCACCCGCCGCATCGCCGCCAACATGCAGCGGCAAGGCGGCTCGTGAAACGCGGAACAGACCGACATCACTACCGGAAGCGCCTGATGGAATCCCCCTAATACAAACAGTCAGTCTCCGTCCTCCCAGTTCCCAAGGACGGAGCACAGCATGTTCAACCCCGCCAACCAGGCGCACTTCAGCCTCGACATCGAAGGCGCCGACCCTGACTTCAAGGTCCTCGCCTTCACCGGCCACGAAGCCCTCAACCAGCCCTTCCGTTTCGACATCGAACTGGTCAGCGAGCGCAGCCGCCTCGACCTCGAAAGCCTCCTGCACAAACCCGCCTTCCTCGCCTTCACCCCCGACGGTCGCGGCGTCCACGGGCA
>NZ_LYSP01000093.1:0-2176 GCF_001728945.1 Pseudomonas sp. ENNP23 | reverse complement strand
GGCCTGCCATAAAAGCTTCGGTTGGCTCATTAGCATCCCTCCTTGTTGGGGATAAGTTGAAGGCATGCCCGGCATAGCCCTGCTCAGGAGATAATTGCCGTGAGAAATGTAGAAACAGTTTTAAGAAGTCCAGTGAATTCAGCTCTTGATGAAGTAGTGGAATCGAGAACTCCAACACACTGAGACCATTCCCCATATTGGCTTGCCAGCCGCGCCTTCCAAAAACATCAAACAGCCAAGAACTGGCATCATTCGACTGTTTTCCGCTGGTGTAGCAGAAGCTGAGATGATCATCTTCGTCCATTGCCCCCATCATCTCACGCAGCGATTTTACATCCGCATATGCCGTCAATGGCTTGCCCTCTGGGGGCTCTTCGCGCCAAAGCCAGGTGAGGTGCGGACCGGCCAATTGCTTGAAGGCATCGAAACATTGACATAAGGCTTCACGCACAATGGGCGTGTGAGCCTCTTTGAAGTACAAGGTGCCGCGCAAGCAAAGTAGTGCGCCGATATAATCTTGGGGGCCGCCCTTCATCAGCAAGTGGCCGGGCATTTCCAGAATATGGGGCTGTTTGGCGAGCGCTTCGGCCAAGTTGATTGACTTGCTCAACCCTTCCATCCCCCTCTTACAAACGCTCTGGTAAGGCGTTGGAGGCATCCAGAATAGGCTCTTCATTGAGCAGCCTTTCACGCCACGCGGGGATTTCACTCTCTTCCACATCCAAACGCTTGAGCCACTGATCGGCCGCCCACCCCACCAGCCGCAACTCACCATTGTGGGAGCCGCCATGCAGCCAACCGACAGTCTCGTAACGAATGCCTTTGAGTGCATGGTTCAAAAGCACATAGGGGGCGGGTCTGGGGTCTTCTCCGGCACTGCCCAGATACGGATAGGCACCGGATTGGATCACAACACCCGCACCATAGTCGTAGAACGCAAAATGGCTGGCAGGCAGTTGTGCACGCAGCGCATCCAAGCCACCCACTAACTCCAGACGCGAGTTGTCGAGAACGGTCAGCCAACTGACGGTTTTGATTCTTGTAGCTTTGAACTCGGGAGCACCTGTTAAAAGCCCAGCTGTTCCAACGTCAAGTCCCGGCATATGGCCCGCCATAAAAGCTTCGGTGGGTTCATTCGCATCTCTCCTTGTTGGGGATAGGTTAAAAGCATGCCCAGCATAGCCCTGCTCAGGGGATAATTGCCGTGAGAAATGTAGAAATAGCTTTAGGAAATCCAGTGGATTCAGCTCTTGATAAAGAAGCGGGACGGAAAACTCCAAAACACTCAGATCATCCCCCATATTCGCTTCCCAAGCAGCTTGGCCAAATATCTTGAAATACCAAGAGCTGGCATCGTTAGATTGCTTGCCACTGGTGTAATAAAAACTCAGCGGATAGTCTTCATCCATCGCCGCCAACATATCTCTCAATGATTCTGCATCCGCATATGCCGTCAATGGCTTGCCCTCTGGGGGCTCTTCGCGCCAAAGCCAGGTGAGGTGAGGTCCAGCCAGCTGTTCAAAGGCATCGAAACATTGACATAACGCTTCACGCACAATGGGTGTATGAGCCCCTTTGAAGTACAACGTACCGCGCAAGCAAAGTAGTGCACCGATATAGTCCTGGGGGCCACCCTTCATCAATAAATGACCAGGCATCTCCAGGATATGGAGTTGTTTGGCCAACTCTTCGGCCAAGTTGATTGACTCATCCATAACACGTCCTCTTAAATCAATAGGCGGGAGAGGGGATTTTTGACCCCGGAGCAGGTCGGCGGGTTATCACCATCATCAATAAACGCGCGGCAGTCGCTGCCCAGCCCAGTTGTTCGGCAGGCACTTTGGACTGCTGATTTTCCTGACTACAGTCACAATCGCCGGACTCCATAACCACGACCTTGCTGTTACTTCCAGCGATCTTTCCATACTCTCGCGCCTGCTTATCGTCTGGCGGATCCGGCGGAAACTTCATCTCCACCACCTTCTTGATATTGTCCTGCGTGGGCGGCCTCTTGGGATCTTTGACGATGACCACGTCAGGCCTGCGAATCATCCCCGCATTTTTCTTGAACGGTGGATGCTCCGGGTCTTCATCCCAGTACTTCTTGATCCACCCGGGTATCCAGCCGTGGGGACTGCTGCCCGTCTCGCTATCGAGAATCGGCTGCGGTGGGTTC
>NZ_LYSP01000092.1:0-2530 GCF_001728945.1 Pseudomonas sp. ENNP23 | reverse complement strand
CTGGCGGAGGTCTGGGAGAGGGTGAGCTTGCCGTTGGCGTCGATCTGGATGTCGCCGCCACTGGCGGCCATGTCGCCGGCCAGTTTGACGCCGACGCCCTGTTCGGTGCCGACGAGGCGGATGGCGCCGGCATACATGCCGCCCAGGGCGCTGCTGTCGATGGCCAGTTGGGGTTTGTCGGTGCCGTCGTCGGCCTTGGCGGTGGCAGCGAGGGTGGTGGCGTCGACGTCGTTGCGGCCGGTGACCATTGCCAGTTGCCGGGCGTGCAGTTCGGCGTTGATCTGGGCGCTGCGGGTGATCAGTTCGAACTGGTCGACGTTGCTGGCGTTGAGCCCCTGCCCTTCGATGCGGATCTGTCCGCCGTCGACGTCGTAGCGCTTGAGGGCGCCGTTCTCGACCACGGGGGCGCCGGTGCTGAGGGTGGCGCGGGGGGTGTTGATGAAGCCGCAGCCGTCGCAGGTGATGCCGTGGGGGTTGGCGACGATGACGTGGGCGCCCTGCCCGGCCACTTCGGTGTAGCCCTTGAGCTGGCTGGGGTTGGTGCCGGTGACTTCGTTGAGGATGACGCCGGCGGCGCGCCCGTTGAGGTTGGGGTTGCCGAGGATGTAGCCGCCCAGCTGGGTGCTCTGCAGTTTGTTGGTGGCGTTGTTGAGGATGAGCCCCTGTTCGCCGACGTTGTAGTCGCTGAATTTGTTGTGCGACAGGCCGTTGCCGTTGGGCGTGGCGATGTTGACCACGGGTACGCCGTTGGCGGCGGCGCCGAGGCTGGTGTTGCCGCCGGCGGCGGCGTCCACGGCGAGGTCGGCGGCGGTGCTGACGATGGGGTTGAGGAACATGACGCCGATGAGCACGGTGGCGATGTTCTGGAAGAAGGGGCTGCGAACGTCCATGAGGTGGGGCTCCGGGTGACGCGGAATCAGTAGAACAGGTCGATGCGGGCGTAGATCGGGTGCTCCTGGCGTTCGATGACGTCAGGCCGCTCCAGGGACCGCGCGAAGGTGAGCGAGACGGCCAGGTTCGGGCCGCGGGCGCTGAATTCGAGGGCGTTGCCGCTCAGGCGGCCATGGGCGCGGGCGTTGTTGCGGTCGCCCTGGATCTGGCCCAGGTCGTAGGCGAAGGCGAGGCCGTACTGGCGCACGAAGGGCTGCAGCGGTGCCCAGCCCACGGGGCGGGTCCAGCGCAGTTGGTTGCGCCAGTAGCCGCCGCTGTTGCCGGACAGGGATTGCTCCTTGAAGCCGCGCACCGAGCTGAGGCCGCCGATGCTGATGCGCTGGGGGCTGTTGAGTTCGTCTTCGCTGCGCTGGTAGTTGATGAGGCTGTCGAAACTGAGGCTTTCCCCGAGCAGTTGGAAGGGCTGCAGGTAGCTGGCGGTGAGGCTGTATTTGTCGTAGCGGGCGTTGGTGCCGCTCTTGCCGTCGATGCGGCTGTTCTTGGCGTCCAGGGCGCCGATGCCCTGTTGCCAGCCGAGGTCGAGGTTGACGAAGGCGCTGCCGAGCCGGCGGCCGTGGTTGAAGCCCAGTTGGGTTTCGGTGATGCGCGGGCTGGAGCTGCCCAGCAGGGTGTTTTCGATGTAGTTGCGGGTTTCCAGGTGGGCGAGGCCGAGGCTGAGGCCGGTCTTGCTGACGCTGTCGCGGTGCAGGACGCGGTCGGCGCGCAGTTGGTGGGTCTTGCTTTCGCCGTCGTAGACGAAGGCGAAGCCCTGCCCTTGGGTGCGCGTGCGGTAGTAGCTCTGGCTGTAGGCGTAGCTGAAGCTCCACCAGCCATACGGCAGGCTGTAGGCGAAGCTCTGGTTGGCGGAGTGGCGCCAGCGGTCGCTGACGGCGTCGCCGCCGGCGCGCAGGCTGAGCTGGTCGGCCAGGCCCAGGGGGCTGTCCCATTCCAGGCTGGCGCCCCACTGCTGTTCGCCGGTGCTGCGCTGGCCGTCGTTGTGGCGGTTGAAGCCGACCCGCCAGGGCTTGCCGGGCTCGCCCTTGAGCTGGACGCGGCTGCCGCCCACTTCGCTGCCGGGCACCAGTTCCAGTTCGGCGGGGCGCGAGGGCAGGCGGTTGATCTGCTCCACCAGTTGCTCCAGTTCCCGCAGGTTCAGCGGTTCGCCGGTCTGCGCCGGGGAGGCCAGGGCCAGTTCGCGGTCGCTGGCGATCGCCGAGCCTTCCACGCCCTCCAGGCGACCTTCGACGACGATGACGTCCAGTTCGCCGTCGGCCAGGTCCTGCTGCGGCAGGTAGGCGCGGGAGGTGACGTAGCCGCGGTCGATGTAGTGCTGGGTGATGGCCTTGAGCAGGTCGTTGAGGCGCCCGCTGTCCAGGCATTGGTGTTCGAAGGGCTTGAGCAGTTCGCGCTGGCGCACCTCGCTGATCAGGTGCACGCCCTGCAGGCGGATGCGCTGGATGTCGAAGCACGGGCCCTGTGCCTGGGGCTGGCTGGGGGCCACCGGCTCGGCGCGGCCGGGCAGTTGCTGCAGTTCCTGCAGGCGCTTGCGCTGCTCTTCCAGCAGCCGCTCCTGGCGGTCACGGATCAGGTCGCGGTCGCC
>NZ_LYSP01000091.1:0-3345 GCF_001728945.1 Pseudomonas sp. ENNP23 | reverse complement strand
AAGCGTGATGACGCTCAGGCGGTGCAGGGGGTTCATGGGCAAGTCCTTGTGCGGTTCAGCGCTGGCTGACGCTCTGGCTGAGTTGGCGTCCTTGGTCGTCGTAGCGGTAGGTGGTGATGCGGTCCGGCTCGGTGACGGTGAGCGGCAGGAACAGCATTGGGTGCCAAGTAGTGGTGACGGTGCGCGCCTGAGGTGTACCGAAGGCTTCGGTGCGGGAGACTTCGAGGCCACGCTCGTTGTAGTCGAAGGTGGTGACGTGGCCCTTGTTGTCGGTGCGGGTCTTCACCAGGCCACGGTCGTCGTAGGTGAAGGTGGCGTTGCTGTTGGGGCAGTTGGCCGAGGGTTCGCCTTCGATGGCGGTAATGCGCCGCACGCCCTGGATGGTTTGGAAGCGGTAGGTGGTGCGCTTGCCGAGGGCGTTGGTGACGGTGGAGGAGCCGTCGGCGTTGTAGGCCACGGTGACCTTTTCCGCACCGCCGGCGTGCTCGCTGGAGATGGCACGGCCCTGGTCGTCGTAGGCCCAGGTGGCGTAGCGGATGCCGCGCTCGTCTGTTATGCCGGTGAGGAAGCGGGGGTTGCGGGTGTCTTCGTAATGATAAGTCTGACTGGAAACAACGGAGTCTCGGGTAGTTGTTACAGCGGTCAGCCTTCTTATGGAGTTGTATGTGTAGCTGACTGAAGTTCCGCCCATTGAAAATTGCTTGGGCTGATACTCAGCATCTTGTCGAAGAGTGGCCGTATTGCCGAAAGAATCGGTAATGGTTATGAGAGCGTCGAAGTATGTCAGAGCTCGCCATTGGCCATTTTTTTCGGTGATTCTTGAAAGCCGAAGTGCCGAGTTGAAAGCATATTTGGTGCCGTTGGGCTCTTCGAAGGTCCATCCCTCCCCTTGACGGCTGAGTATGCCGCTGGCAGCTATGCCATAGCTATTCACGCCATCCTGTAGTTGGAATTTGGTTTCGCGGCCATCGGCGCGCACAAGAATCATGGCGTCTGCAGTTTTTTCCAGTCGCGTTGAGTAACTATGCCGCCATACACCGTCAGCACTGTTATAAGTCCTCGCCAAGCTGATAAGCGAGCCACTTGCGGCGGAGGCGTCTACCACAGTCTGGACTTTATTTCCGATAGAAATGTTTATTGGATTTCCTATACGGTCACTGGGTATTGCGCAGGTTAAATCATTGGGTGGCAAGCCTTTGTTGGCGTCTAGTGAAGGATTGCTGCACTTGTCCGTGCTTGTGTCATAAAGTGCTCCGGGTGGGCAGCTGTCGCCGCCACGGTAAATATGGTTATAGAATCTGGCTTGCTCTACTCCGGCGAAGTAACCAAGCATCCGCACGTTGTAAGCTCCCTCCCATAAATAATCTACGCTTGTAATATAGTGGCCGCTATAGTAGTCCCTATCGTTTTCGGTGTAGACAGAGAGAACTGCCTGGGCTGCTGCATCTCGCGAAGGAAACTTGTCGAATCCGTAGACGGGTGCCCACCAATAGAAATATTCTGCCTTAGCGGTAGAGGCTAAAAGAAGTAAAGCAAGCATGGCGCCGGCTTTAAATGGAAAGCGAGTCTGCACTTTAGATCATCCGTGTCTGCATGGTTCTTGGGTTGACTATGGCAGCACTCAGCGCTGGGTAGTGGCTTGCCCAGTCAGTCTTCCCTGTACGTCATAACTGTAATGGGTGGTTCGGTCAGGTTCTGTGATGGTCACCGGCAGAAATAGAGTCGGGTGCCACTCCGTAATGACGGTACGGGCCTGGGCCGTGCCGAAGGCTTCGATGCGGGAGATTTCGAGGCCGCGGTCGTTGTAGTCGAAGGTGGTGACGTGGCCCTTGTTGTCGGTGCGGGTCTTCACCAGGCCACGGTCGTCGTAGGTGAAGGTGGCGTTGCTGTTGGGGCAGTTGGCCGAGGGCTCGCCTTCGATGGCGGCGATGCGGCGGATGCCCTGGATGGTTTGGAAGCGGTAGGTGGTGCGCTTGCCGAGGGCGTTGGTGACGGTGGAGGAGCCGTCGGCGTTGTAGGCCACGGTGACCTTCTCCGCACCGCCGGCGTGTTCGCTGGAGATGGCCCGGCCCTGGTCGTCGTAGGCCCAGGTGGCGTAGCGGATGCCGCGCTCGTCGGTGATGCCGGTGAGGAGGTTGGGGTTGCGGGTGTCTTCGTAGTGATATTTAGAAATTCTGTTCATACCGTTAAGTTGGGTTTTGATTTCTAGAAGACGATAATTGGAGTCGAATGCAAAAAACTGCCGAACGCCATTGCGTGTAATTGAAATTGGTTGACCATCTAGGCCTTCTTCAATTGTTATTGTGGGATGGCCTTCTTGTGAAACTGTAATTATGTTTCTGCTGTGTCTGATTTTTTGTGTTGTTTTTCCTCGTATCTCAACTAAGGTGCCTGATAGGTCATATACGAGTGTTTGATTTTTTTTGCCGGTGTATTGCCAGGTTTGGTCGATTTTTTCAAGCTTTTCAAGGTTGTCTCTAGATAGCGCTGTATTGTTTTTTATTCGGAAGAACGATGTTCCACCATCATTTTCGGATTTAGAGATGGTGTTGCTGCCTATTTTTATTTTTGATGAATAATTATGGCGCCAGATATTGTCAATGCTATTGTAATTTAGTGCTAATTCCGTGCTGTTGGGTAAGATGCTGATTGTTTGAAAGTTATTTCCCGTAGCTGGGTCGATTTCGCTAATTTGGCAGATTTTTTGAGAGGAGCCCATACTTGTTTCTGAGTTAGATATGTGCGCGCATTCACCATTACCTTGCTTTATAATGTCGGATTTTTCATTGCACGGAAGGCCTGCTTCATCGTCTATTATGGTACAGCTTCCAGTTTTTTTGTTGTAATTTCCGCTCTCGCAGTTGTCTCCGAAGCGATGTACTGCACTGAAGCCATAATAGTAGCCTGCACTAATGTACTCGCTGCAAGTTGCTCCGGGTATTGCGTAAAATATATTTGTTAAATGGTGGTGTGGGTCTGTTAAGTCTGCATATTTGCATGCAGCCGCCGCTGTAGGGAATTTTTGTTCTTTATTACTGGGCCAAAGGGTCCAGTAAAAATTTTCTGCTTGTAACTTGTCAATGCTTATGAAAAATATTATGGCTAATAGGATTGTGTTTTTTATATTTAGTGGTTGCGTTGGCTCAGTATTTTGCAGTGGGTTCATAACTGTATTTTTCGGGCTTTAATTGGTTGTTTAATTAATTGTTATTAACCCGGCAATCAAATACACCAAAGCACGCTGCATAAGCGATATGCGGATGCCGGAAATAAGAACGGACTCTCTGGGGGCGTAACTGCAATCGTCTCATGGCCGAACGAACACGTCCTTCCAGTTCCTCCTGA
>NZ_LYSP01000090.1:0-3366 GCF_001728945.1 Pseudomonas sp. ENNP23 | reverse complement strand
CGTTCCACTGCTCCACCACCCGGCGGTGGTCGTCCTCCTCCAGCAGGCGCAATTCGCCCAATGCACGCTGCGGCTGCGCCATGAACTGCAGCAGCAGGTGTACCAGTTGACCGGCGATGCGGCGGATGCTCGGTTCGGCGAAGTCCGCGGTCAGGTAATTGAAGGCCAGCTCCAGCTCCTCGCCCACCTGGGCGATCAGGGTCAGGGCGTAGCCGCTCTGCTCGCTGTAGCCGAGGTTGCTGAAGCCCAGCCCGCCTGGTGCCGCTTCCAGGGCTTCGGAAACCGGGTAGTTCTCGAACACCAGCAGGGTGTCGAACAGCGCTTCGCCGTTGCGGCCGGCCAGGCGCTGCACGTCCGCCAGGGGCATGTGCTCGTGGTCGCGCAGGGCCAGGTTCTGCGCCTGCACGGCCTGGGCCCACTGGGCGACGCTGAGGGCACCGTCCGGGGTGGCGATCACCGGCAGGGTGTTGATGAACAGCCCAAGCTGCTGCTCGATGCCCGGCAGCTCCACCGGACGCCCGGACACCGTGGCGCCGAAGGCCACGCTGCGCTGGCCGCTGTAGCGCTGCAGCAGGAGCAGCCAGGCCGACTGCACCAGGGTGTTGAGGGTGACCTGCTGCTGGCGGGCGAAGGCCTGCAGGCGGCGGGTCTGCCCGGCGTCCAGGCGTGCGCTGTGCAGCGCTTGCCCCGGCTCGGGGTGGGCCACGCGGCCACAGGCCAGGGCCAGGCGGGTCGGTTCTTCCAGCGGCGCCAACTGCTCCAGCCAGAAGCGTTCGCTGGCGGCCCTGTCCTGGCGCTGCAGCCAGGCGAGGTAGTCCTGGTAGCGCCCTTCCGGTGCGGCGACGTCCTGCCCGGCATAGGCCTGCAGCACCTCACCCAGCAGGCGCGAGTTGCTCCAGCCGTCCATGAGGATGTGGTGGCTGGTGTAGATCAGGTGGTGGCTGTCGTCGCCGGTGCGCAGCAGGCACAGCCTCAGCAGCGGCGGCCTTGCCAGATCGAAGCCACGGTCCAGCTCGTGGGCGGCACGCGCGTCCAGGGCGGTGGCGTCGGCACCCTCCTCCACCCGGATTTCCAGGGTCGCCTGGCGGTGGATCACCTGGCGCGGCGCGTCCAGCCCCGCGTCCCAGATGAAGCCGGCGCGCAGCAGCTCGTGGCGGTCGACCGCCTGCTGCCAGGCACGGGAGAACCGCGCCACGTCAAGGCCACGGATATCCAGGCGCATCTGGTTGACGTAGGTGCGCCCGTTGGCCTCGTACAGGCTGTGGAACAGCATGCCCTGCTGCATGGGCGACAGCGGGTAGAGGGTGGCGACTTCGCGGGCCGGCAGCGCCAGCGCGTCCAGTTGGGCCTGGTCGAGCCCGGCCAGGGGCACATCGCTGGGGGTCAGGCCGGCGTTGCGCGTGTCGCAGCAGTGTTCGATCAGCGCCTCCAGCGCCTGCTGGTAGGCCTCTGCCAGGCGGGTGATGGTGGCCTCGGCGAACACCTCGCCGCTGAAGGTCCAGTTCAGGCTCAGCTCGCCGCCGAACACCTGGCCATCGACGCTGAGCCAGTTGCCCAGGGGCGCCTGCGGGTCCTGCCCGGCGCCACGGCCCTCCTCGGCCGGCACCCAGAGCGCGCCCTCGGCGAAGTCGCCGTCGAACTGGCCCAGGTAGTTGAAGGTGATGCGCGGCTGCGGCAGGCCGGCGAGCGCGGCACGGGCCTCGTCGCTGCCCAGGTGGCGCAGCAGGCCGTGGCCCAGGCCCTTGTCCGGGGTGGCGCGCAGTTGCTCCTTGATCTGCTTGATGGCGGTGCCGATGTCGGCAGCCGGTTCCAGGCGCACCGGGAACAGGCTGGTGAACCAGCCGACGGTGCGCGACAGGTCGATGTCGTCGAACAGGTCCTCGCGGCCGTGGCCTTCCAGCTGCACCAGCGCCGAGGCCTCGCCCGTCCAGGCGCAGACGGCCTGGGCCAGGGCGGTCAGCAGCAGGTCGTTGACCTGGGTGCGGTACGCGGCCGGTGCGTCCTGCAGCAGTTGCCGGGTGCGGGTGGCGTCCAGGCGGGTGGCGACGCTGCGGGCATGGCGGTTGTCCAGGGCGCCCGCCGGGTTGTCGCGCGGCAGGTCCGCCGGCGCGCCCTGCAGCACCTGCTGCCAGTAGCCGAGCTGATCGGTCATCGCCCCGGAACGGGCGTGGGCGCCGAGGCGTTCGCCCCAGGCCTTGAAGGACGAGGTCTTGGCCGGCAGTCGCGGCGTTTCGCCGGCCTGCAGTTGGCGGTACGCGGTCTGCAGGTCTTCCAGCAGGATGCGCCAGGAGACGCCGTCCACCACCAGGTGATGGATCGCCAGCAACAGCCGCTGCCCGCCGTCGGGCAGTTCGATCAGGGCCAGGCGCAGCATGGGGCCGGCAGCCAGGTCGAGGCTGCGCTGCACCTCGCTGCAGAAGGCCGGCAGTGCATCGAGGCTGTCCAGTTGGCCGCACCAGAGCAGTTCATCGGCGGCGACCGCCTCGGCATGGGCCTGCACCCAAGCCCCTTCGACCTGGCGATAGCGCAGGCGCAGGGCATCGTGGTGCTGCAGCAACTGGGCCAGGGCGCCAGTCAGCAGCACGGCGTCCAGCGGCTCGCTCGGTGCCAGCAGCAGGGACTGGTTCCAGTGGTGGCGGTTGGGGATATCGGTGGCGAAGAACGCCTGCTGGATCGGCAGCAGCGGCGCCTCGCCGGTCACCGGCCCCTGGTCCACCTGCAGCGCTTCGCTCAACTGCGCCACGGTGGCCAGGCGGCGGATGCTCTGGTGCTGGAACAGGTCGCGCGGGGCGATGCGGATGCCCGCCTGGCGCGCGCGGCTGACGATCTGGATGGAGATGATGGAATCCCCGCCCAGTTCGAAGAAGTTGTCGTCCACGCCCACCTGCTCCAGGCGCAGCACGTCCTGCCAGATCAGCGCCAGGCGCTGCTCCAGTTCGTTGCGCGGTGCCTGGTACTCGCTTCGGGCCTGGGCCGGGTCGGGCTTGGGCAGGGCCTTGCGGTCCAGCTTGCCGTTGGGCGAGATCGGCATGCGCTCCAGCAGCACCCACTGCGCCGGCACCATGTAGTCCGGCAGCACCTCCAGCAGGCGTGCCTTGATGCCTTGCAGGTAGCCGCCCTGGATTTCTGCCTCGGCACGGGCCAGGGACTCCGGCTCCGGCACCAGGTAGGCCAGCAGTTGCTTGCCGCTGGGGCCGTCGGCGGCCACTACCACGGCTTCGCGCACGGCGTCCTGCTCCTGCAGGCGGGCTTCGATCTCGCCCAGTTCGATGCGCAGGCCACGGATCTTCACCTGGTGGTCGATGCGCCCGGCGTATTCGATCACCCCGTCCTCGCGCTGGCGTGCCAGGTCGCCAGTGCGGTACA
>NZ_LYSP01000089.1:0-3462 GCF_001728945.1 Pseudomonas sp. ENNP23 | reverse complement strand
GCGCGAAAGAAAATCACGAAGGGCGCACGGGGGCGGGGGGGCTTCGCACGCTATGCTCTCGTGGTGCAACTGAGCACAGTTTGAGCTTATTGAAGTCCTTCTTTGCGAATGCCGTCCTCCCGCCTTCTTTCTATGCAACCCAGCAGGGCGTCGCTATGATGCCTGCCTTGTAACGGGGGCGCGTTATGTTGAATCTGATACGTCTCCTCCAGGATGGCCAGTTTCATTCCGGAGAGTCCTTGGGCAAGGCGCAGGGCATTACTCGAGCTGCCGTGTGGAAACACCTGAAGCAGCTTGAGAGCTCTTATGGCCTTAGCATCCATAAAGTTCGAGGCAAGGGCTACCGCCTTGCATCTCCGCTTGAGCTCCTTTCCAAGGAGCGCCTCCACGAATTGGGTGAGTTATGGCCGGTTTTTACTCACGACAGCGTTGACTCGACAAACGCCGAGGCTTTGCGGCTGCTTTCTCAGGGAGTAGAGGCGCCGTTTGTTGTGCTGGCTGAGCATCAATCTGGAGGGCGTGGCCGCCGAGGCCGAACTTGGGTTTCTCCGTATGGAGAGAATCTTTATCTCTCATGCGCGATCAGCATAGATGGTGGGGCCAGGCAGCTAGAAGGAATGAGTTTGCTGGTAGGCGTCGCTGCATTGCGAGTTCTGCGCTCCGCGGGTGTTGGTGCCGCACAACTCAAATGGCCCAACGACATATTGGTAGCAAACAAAAAGATCGCCGGTATTCTCATCGAGTTGGTGGGGGATCCTGCAGATATCTGCAATGTGGTGATTGGTGTTGGACTCAACGTCAATATGCTTGACCGGAAGACGGAGATCACTCAGGAATGGGCATCCATCCGCTCCGTGGTCGGATCTCTGCAAGACCGCACGCAGATTGCGGCCAGTCTTTTAGGTCAATTACGCCTTTGTCTACAAGAAGGGTTTCAAGCTCTTCGTGATGAGTGGGAAGCCAATCATGCATGGACGGGAATGGAAGTGTCTGTTGTGACTGCAAGCCAGCGAGTTGATGGAGTGGTTCTCGGTATAGATAAGAGCGGCGCTCTTCGTCTTGATGTGGGAGGTAGCGAGATGCTGTTAAGTGGGGGGGAGCTCAGTTTGAGGTTGCGTGATGATTCTAGAGCTTGATTGTGGCAACAGTTTCATCAAGTGGCGCGTAATAGGCGCCGATGATGGCGTGTCACGCATTTCTGGTGTTGCTCCTGATAGCGCAGCTCTCATTGGGGCGATCAACGCATTCGATTGCGCACGTATCCAGCGTTGCCGATTGGTCAGTGTCCGCTCAGAGGAGGAAACATCCTCTCTCCTGTTGGCGCTTGAGCAAGCGCTCCATACAAAACCACTGCTCGCTTCGCCCTCCAAAATGCTGGCGGGCGTGGGTAATGGCTATCAAGACTTCCAGAAGCTTGGTCTGGATCGATGGCTCGCTGTACTTGGTGCTTATCACACGAGCAAGAAAGCTTCGCTTGTTCTTGACCTCGGAACTGCGGTCACTGCTGATTTCGTAACGTCTGGTGGTGAGCATCTCGGAGGCTACATATGTCCTGGTGTACCGCTTATGCGCAGCCAGCTCAGGACGCATACGCGGCGAATTCGTTATGACGATGAGACTGCGGCCCGCGCCATTGAGGATATGAGGCCCGGGCGAAGCACTGCTGAGGCAGTTGAGCGAGGTTGTCTCTTGATGCTGAAAGGATTCGTACGCATGCAGTTGGACCTGGCGCACCAGCAACTGGGGGACGATATCGCCGTTTTTCTCACCGGAGGTGATGCTGCGTTGGTGAAAGAGGATATTCCTAGCGCAAGACTGGCTCCGGATCTTGTTTTTTCCGGGCTCGCTATCGCTTGCCCACTGGACTGAGGTTGCTAATGCGCTGGCTGTTCCTGCTTTTATTGGTGCTGAATCTCTTCTACTACGTTTGGCACCAGCAACAAGCACCTCTTCAGGTAAAAGAGGTTGAGACGCTTTCCCTTTACAGGGGGGGGCAGCAGGGCATCCGATTGCTGGGTGAGTCTAAAGGCGAGGGTTCTTCCCGCGCTCAACAGCAGTCATTGTTTACGTCTGGTGCGCAGGCTTGCCTCTTTCTGGGGGGGGTGGATCATGAGGATCAGGTGAAGGGTGTTGAGCAAAGGCTGCTGTCATTAAACATTCAGAGCAGCATCCAGAGCGTGGATGCCGCGGCGGGGGTGGACTACTGGGTCTATCTCGCCCCCCTTGCTTCCAGGCAGGCGTCTTTAAGGCAGTTGAAGGAGTTGCAGGCCCGCAAGATCGATAGTTTCTTGATCAGCCAAGGTGATCTGCAGAATGGCATCTCACTTGGAATTTTCCCCAGGCTGGATTCGGCCGAAAGTGTCATGTCGCGCCTCAAGGATGCAGGGTATGAGCCTTTGATGCGTGAGTTGCCTCGTGCTCACCGTGATTATTGGGTTCGTGTGGATGAGAGCAGCCGACGCCTTGTGGACGATTCGTTGTTGGCTGCTTTGGTAAAGGACTTTCCAGGTCTTCAGCACAAAATAATGCCCTGTCAGGGTGTTGCATCTGGTGAATAGTTTGCATAGAATGGCGCCCGCTTCGCAGGCAGGCCTAAAACGATGTTTGCAGAAGCACTGTCAATTTTAGCTAACCTCAAGATTTTAATGAGAAAAAGCTTGACAGTAGAAAGGGTTGCGGTGAGAATGCCGCCTCCCGATTGGAGGGATTCCCGAGTGGCCAAAGGGATCAGACTGTAAATCTGACGTCATAGACTTCGAAGGTTCGAATCCTTCTCCCTCCACCAGATTAAGCGTGAGCACCAGGCTCCGCGGGTATAGTTCAGTGGTAGAACCTCAGCCTTCCAAGCTGATGATGCGGGTTCGATTCCCGCTACCCGCTCCAGGTTTGGTATTTGTGCAAAGCGTTTGGCTCATGTAGCTCAGTTGGTAGAGCACACCCTTGGTAAGGGTGAGGTCAGCGGTTCAAATCCGCTCATGAGCTCCATCCTACAAAGGCAGATATGAAAATATCTGCCTTTGTTTTAATGGTGGCATGGCTCGCTCAACTCATTGATGGGAGGCGTTCTCGATGGCTAAAGAAAAATTCGAACGTAACAAACCGCACGTCAACGTCGGCACCATTGGTCACGTTGACCATGGCAAGACCACTCTGACTGCTGCTCTGACCAAGGTCTGCTCCGAAACCTGGGGTGGTTCTGCTCGTGCGTTTGACCAGATCGACAACGCGCCGGAAGAGAAGGCTCGCGGTATCACCATCAACACTTCCCACGTTGAATATGATTCGCCTGTGCGTCACTACGCTCACGTTGACTGCCCCGGTCACGCTGACTACGTGAAGAACATGATCACCGGTGCTGCCCAGATGGACGGCGCGATCCTGGTTTGCTCCGCAGCTGACGGCCCCATGCCGCAGACTCGCGAGCACATCCTGCTGTCCCGTCAGGTGGGTGTTCCTTACATT
>NZ_LYSP01000088.1:0-3829 GCF_001728945.1 Pseudomonas sp. ENNP23 | reverse complement strand
TTTCCCGCTTAGATGCTTTCAGCGGTTATCTCTTCCGAACATAGCTACCCGGCAGTGCCACTGGCGTGACAACCGGAACACCAGAGGTTCGTCCACTCCGGTCCTCTCGTACTAGGAGCAGCCCCTCTCAAATCTCAAACGTCCACGGCAGATAGGGACCGAACTGTCTCACGACGTTCTAAACCCAGCTCGCGTACCACTTTAAATGGCGAACAGCCATACCCTTGGGACCGGCTTCAGCCCCAGGATGTGATGAGCCGACATCGAGGTGCCAAACACCGCCGTCGATATGAACTCTTGGGCGGTATCAGCCTGTTATCCCCGGAGTACCTTTTATCCGTTGAGCGATGGCCCTTCCATACAGAACCACCGGATCACTAAGACCTACTTTCGTACCTGCTCGACGTGTCTGTCTCGCAGTCAAGCGCGCTTTTGCCTTTATACTCTGCGACCGATTTCCGACCGGTCTGAGCGCACCTTCGTACTCCTCCGTTACTCTTTGGGAGGAGACCGCCCCAGTCAAACTGCCCACCATACACTGTCCTCGATCCGGATGACGGACCAGAGTTAGAACCTCAAGCATGCCAGGGTGGTATTTCAAGGATGGCTCCACGAGAACTGGCGTCCTCGCTTCAAAGCCTCCCACCTATCCTACACAAGCAGGCTCAAAGTCCAGTGCAAAGCTACAGTAAAGGTTCACGGGGTCTTTCCGTCTAGCCGCGGATACACTGCATCTTCACAGCGATTTCAATTTCACTGAGTCTCGGGTGGAGACAGCGCCGCCATCGTTACGCCATTCGTGCAGGTCGGAACTTACCCGACAAGGAATTTCGCTACCTTAGGACCGTTATAGTTACGGCCGCCGTTTACCGGGGCTTCGATCAAGAGCTTCGCTTGCGCTAACCCCATCAATTAACCTTCCGGCACCGGGCAGGCGTCACACCCTATACGTCCACTTTCGTGTTTGCAGAGTGCTGTGTTTTTAATAAACAGTCGCAGCGGCCTGGTATCTTCGACCGGCATGGGCTTACGGAGTAAATCCTTCACCCTCACCGGCGCACCTTCTCCCGAAGTTACGGTGCCATTTTGCCTAGTTCCTTCACCCGAGTTCTCTCAAGCGCCTTGGTATTCTCTACCCAACCACCTGTGTCGGTTTGGGGTACGGTTCCTAGTTACCTGAAGCTTAGAAGCTTTTCCTGGAAGCATGGCATCAACCACTTCGTCATCTAAAAGATAACTCGTCATCAGCTCTCGGCATTGAGCGCCCGGATTTTCCTAAGCACCCTGCCTACCACCTTAAACTTGGACAACCAACGCCAAGCTGGCCTAGCCTTCTCCGTCCCTCCATCGCAGTAACTAGAAGTACGGGAATATTAACCCGTTTCCCATCGACTACGCTTTTCAGCCTCGCCTTAGGGGCCGACTCACCCTGCGTCGATTAACGTTGCGCAGGAACCCTTGGTCTTTCGGCGTGGGTGTTTTTCACACCCATTGTCGTTACTCATGTCAGCATTCGCACTTCTGATACCTCCAGCGAGCTTCTCAACTCACCTTCACAGGCTTACAGAACGCTCCTCTACCGCGTCACTTACGTGACACCCGCAGCTTCGGTGTGTGGTTTGAGCCCCGTTACATCTTCCGCGCAGGCCGACTCGACTAGTGAGCTATTACGCTTTCTTTAAAGGATGGCTGCTTCTAAGCCAACCTCCTAGCTGTCTAAGCCTTCCCACATCGTTTCCCACTTAACCACAACTTTGGGACCTTAGCTGGCGGTCTGGGTTGTTTCCCTTTTCACGACGGACGTTAGCACCCGCCGTGTGTCTCCCACGCTCGGCACTTCCAGGTATTCGGAGTTTGCATCGGTTTGGTAAGTCGGGATGACCCCCTAGCCGAAACAGTGCTCTACCCCCTGGAGTGATACGTGAGGCGCTACCTAAATAGCTTTCGAGGAGAACCAGCTATCTCCGAGCTTGATTAGCCTTTCACTCCGATCCACAAGTCATCCGCTACCTTTTCAACGGGAGTCGGTTCGGTCCTCCAGTCAGTGTTACCTAACCTTCAACCTGCTCATGGATAGATCGCCCGGTTTCGGGTCTATACCCAGCGACTAAACGCCCTATTAAGACTCGCTTTCGCTACGCCTCCCCTATTCGGTTAAGCTCGCCACTGAATATAAGTCGCTGACCCATTATACAAAAGGTACGCAGTCACCTAACAAAGTAGGCTCCCACTGCTTGTACGCATACGGTTTCAGGTTCTATTTCACTCCCCTCTCCGGGGTTCTTTTCGCCTTTCCCTCACGGTACTGGTTCACTATCGGTCAGTCAGTAGTATTTAGCCTTGGAGGATGGTCCCCCCATGTTCAGACAAAGTTTCACGTGCTCCGTCCTACTCGATTTCACTTCCAGGACCCTTTCGCGTACGGGGCTATCACCCACTATGGCCGCACTTTCCAGAGCGTTCCGCTAAAATCCAAGAAGCTTAAGGGCTAATCCCCGTTCGCTCGCCACTACTAAGGGAATCTCGGTTGATTTCTTTTCCTCAGGGTACTTAGATGTTTCAGTTCCCCTGGTTCGCCTCTTGCACCTATGGATTCAGTACAAGATACCTAGGTTATCCTAGGTGGGTTCCCCCATTCAGAGATCTCCGGATCAAAGTCTGTTTGCCGACTCCCCGAAGCTTATCGCAGGCTACCGCGTCTTTCATCGCCTCTGACTGCCAAGGCATCCACCGTATGCGCTTCTTCACTTGACCATATAACCCCAAGCAATCTGCAAGTGGTCATGGTGTGAAGACGACATTCGCCGAAAATTCGCGCTTGAACTCGCAAATTTTGCCTTGAGTTGCTGAGTGCAGTGAAACACTCAACAAGTCACTTCTATCACATACCCAAATTTTTAAAGAACGTTCTGGCGCAAAGACCAGAAATCAATACCTGAACCAGGTACTCATTTCTGAGCTTTCAGCGATTGTGTGGATGGTGGAGCCAAGGAGGATCGAACTCCTGACCTCCTGCGTGCAAAGCAGGCGCTCTCCCAGCTGAGCTATGGCCCCTTCAGACCTGCTGCGCCCTCGACAATTGGTGGGTCTGGGCAGATTCGAACTGCCGACCTCACCCTTATCAGGGGTGCGCTCTAACCAACTGAGCTACAGACCCAATCGTCACACTTTCGGGTCTAAACCCAATCGCTTTTCGCAAGTGAATCAAGCAATTCGTGTGGGAGCTTATGAAGAAGCTGATGTCTTCGATTAAGGAGGTGATCCAGCCGCAGGTTCCCCTACGGCTACCTTGTTACGACTTCACCCCAGTCATGAATCACTCCGTGGTAACCGTCCTCCTTGCGGTTAGACTAGCTACTTCTGGAGCAACCCACTCCCATGGTGTGACGGGCGGTGTGTACAAGGCCCGGGAACGTATTCACCGTGACATTCTGATTCACGATTACTAGCGATTCCGACTTCACGCAGTCGAGTTGCAGACTGCGATCCGGACTACGATCGGTTTTATGGGATTAGCTCCACCTCGCGGCTTGGCAACCCTTTGTACCGACCATTGTAGCACGTGTGTAGCCCTGGCCGTAAGGGCCATGATGACTTGACGTCATCCCCACCTTCCTCCGGTTTGTCACCGGCAGTCTCCTTAGAGTGCCCACCCGAGGTGCTGGTAACTAAGGACAAGGGTTGCGCTCGTTACGGGACTTAACCCAACATCTCACGACACGAGCTGACGACAGCCATGCAGCACCTGTGTCAGAGTTCCCGAAGGCACCAATCCATCTCTGGAAAGTTCTCTGCATGTCAAGGCCAGGTAAGGTTCTTCGCGTTGCTT
>NZ_LYSP01000087.1:0-5045 GCF_001728945.1 Pseudomonas sp. ENNP23 | reverse complement strand
CTTCTGCTCGGCGGCCTGGAGGGGGGATGGCGGCGAGGGCGACGAAGAGGGCCTGGGGGGATGGAACTCAGGTCCAGAGCCAGTGGATTTCCGCCACGGCGTCGTGGGCGTGCAGGCTTTCCTCATGCTCCACACGCACCTTGAATGCAGCCAGGTCCGGCAATGCCCGCAGAGGTGTGGCCAGGCGCCGGGCGGCGTCCTCGCAGAACATCAGGTTGTGGCCATTGGCCAGCGCAAAGGCCTGCTCGTCGGCACGCTTCACGGCGGTCTGCAGCGCGGTGCCCAGGGCGGCTTCGCAGCGGTCTACCAGCTCGATCCAGTCCGGTGCCTGCAGCGGGTCCGCCGGGCGCAGCCACAGCCGCGCCTTGCTGCGTTGGCTGTGGGGCGTGGCGGGCATGGCCGCTTCGCTGCCCAGCCATTCATGCAGGGCTTCCCAGGTGGGCGTCTTCCCGGCGAAGCGTTCGCTGAAGGCACGCTGTGTCATCTGCCGCGACAGCGCCGCCGAGCACGGGCAGGTGGAGGAGTAGCCCAGTTCCAGCATGAGTTCCACGTGAAACCCCCGTGGATCAAGGCTCAGCGCGATTTCGAAGGGGTAGGCCTTGTGCCCCGACAGCGGGCTGATCAGGGCCGGCCGCCTGAGCAGCAGCTCGCCGGCCACCCGCAGGTGCGCCGAGAGGGACAGGCCCTGGTGGCTGTCGAGGAAGCCCTGCAACAGCGCCTGCAGGGCGGGGAGGGTCAGGTCCTCGCCGGCCAGGGCCTCCAGCGCCAGGTACAGCCGTGACATGTGGATGCCCCTTACGCCGGGGGTATCGAGGCTGACGCTGGCTTCCACCCGCGCCTGTACGGGTTGCCCGGCCACCTGCAGCGGCAGGCGGATACCGGCCATGCCGACGCGGTCCAGTGGGGCGAGAGTGGCCTGGGTCTGGCTGGCCACGTCGGGCAGGGTGAGGTCGTTCATCGTCGGGCTCGGCTTGCAGGGAATTGAATATGTTATGTTATAACACTTGAAAATCAAGCCACCCTTGCCGAAGCCATGCACCTCATCACCAGCGAAGACGACCTGCTCAGCCAACCGGACGAGCAGTACATGGACAACGCCCAGCAAGCCTTCTTCCAGCGCCTGCTGGAAGCCCAGCGCGAAGACCTGCGCACACGCATCGACGACGAGATGAGCGAGCTGCGGGAGATCGAGCCCGCCAGCGACGACGTCGACGTGGCCGCCCGCGAAGAGCAGCGCCAGTGGCAACTGCGCCGCCTGGAGCGGGAAAAGAAGCTGCTGGACAAGATCGACAGCGCCCTGGACCGCCTCGCCCGTGGCGAGTACGGCTGGTGCCGGGAGACCGGCGAGCCGATCGGCCTGCGCCGCCTGCTGCTGCGGCCCACCGCCGAGCTTTGCATCGAGGCCAAGGAGCGCGAAGAGCGTCGCGAACGGCACCTGCGCGACGCCTGAACTCATAACCGTGCCCTGAAGAGGATTCCGCCATGCAAGAGCGTCTTCCCGTCACCGTGCTGTCCGGCTTTCTGGGAGCCGGCAAGAGCACCCTGCTCAACCAGATCCTGAAGAACCGCGAGAACCTGCGGGTCGCCGTGATCGTCAACGACATGAGCGAGATCAACATCGACGGCAGCGAGGTCCAGCGCGACGTCAGCCTCAACCGGGGCGAGGAACGCCTGGTGGAGATGAGCAACGGCTGCATCTGCTGCACCCTGCGCGAGGACCTGCTGGAAGAGGTCGGCCGGCTGGCCCGCGAAGGCCGCTTCGACTACCTGCTGATCGAGTCCACCGGCATCTCCGAGCCCTTGCCGGTGGCCGAGACCTTCACCTTCCTCGACGAAGACGGGCGCGGCCTGTCCGACGTTGCCCGCCTCGACACCCTGGTCACCGTGGTCGACGGGGTGAACTTCCTGCGCGACTTCCACCAGGCCGAGAGCCTGGCCAGCCGTGGCGAAACCCTGGGTGAAGACGACGAGCGCTCCATCACCGACCTGCTGATCGACCAGGTTGAGTTCGCCGACGTCATCCTCATCAGCAAGATCGACCTCATCAGCCAGGCCGAGCGCGAAGAGCTGACCGCCATCCTCCAGCAGCTCAACACCGAGGCGGAGATCCTGCCCATGAGCATGGGCCGCGTACCGCTGGACAAGGTGCTCAACACCGGCCGCTTCGACTTCGAGCGGGCCGCCCGTGCGCCGGGCTGGCTCAAGGAACTGCGCGGCGAGCACCAGCCGGAAACCGAAGCCTACGGCATCGCCTCCAGCGCCTACCGGGCGCGGCGGCCGTTCCACCCCGAGCGCTTCCACGCCTTTCTCAACCGCGAGTGGCGTAACGGCCGGCTGCTGCGTTCCAAGGGCTTCTTCTGGCTGGCCAGTGCCTGGCGCGAGGCCGGCAGTTGGTCACAGGCCGGCGGCCTGATGCGCTACGGCCATGCTGGGCGCTGGTGGCGCTTCGTCCCGCGCGAGCAGTGGCCCCAGGACGAGGAAGGCCTGGAAGCGATCTTCAAGCACTGGGACCCGCAGGTGGGCGACTGCCGTCAGGAGCTGGTGTTCATCGGCCAGGGCATCGACTTCGAGCGCCTGCACGCCGAGCTGGATGCCTGCCTGCTGGACGACGCCGAGATGGCCCAGGGCGTCGAAGGCTGGTCGCGCCTGCCCGATCCCTTCGGCGGCCTGGTCGGGGAGGCGGCGTGATGGAAGCCCTGGCCCTGCGCCCGCTGCCCCGTGCGGCCATCGGCGACAACCCGGCGGTGCTGGGCGAAGCCCTGCGGGACGAGGTCAACCTCGCCGTGTGGGAGCGCCAACTGCCCCTGCACATCAGTGACTACGCCCGCTGCCTGCTGGGGCTCGGGGAGCCCTTGAGCGAGTCCCTGACCCTGGAGCTGCCGGACCCGGAGGCGCCCCTTGATCTGGATAGCCTGGCCCGGCGCTTTGCCGACATCGACGGCCATGCCGGCTTCATCGCCGACGTGGCCTGGCTGGTGCGCGCCTTCGCCTGCCTGCTGGATGCCCGGCGCATCGGCCTGCGCCTGCGGCGCCTGGACCGCGCCATGTGCCCGCGCTACCACGTCGACCACGTGCCCCTGCGGCTTATCACCACCTACGCCGGCGCCGGCAGCCACTGGCTGCAGGAAGGCCAGATGCCCCGCAGCCGCCTGGGCGACCCCGCCGCCGAGCCTGCCGCCGTGCCCGCCGGGCAGACCCTGGCGGCCGGCCATGTGGCGTTGTTCAAGGGCGAGAAGTGGCTGGGCAACGAGGGGCGAGGGGTTATCCACAGGTCGCCGGACGTCCTTCCGGGCGAGGCGCGGTTGCTGCTGACGCTGGATTGGCTGGCCTGAGCGCAGGTGTGGCTCGGCTTGATGGGGTTCGCACAGCTCACCCCATCCTACGGTGTGTGGCGGCAGGTACCGGGCCTACCGATGCTTATCCACAGATCAAAAAAAGGGCCACCCGAAGGTGGCCCTGCATCACCGAGGCCCTGCCGGCCGAGCCGGCATGGGCGAGGTACCCGAGGCTATTTCACCGCCTGGCTGTTACCGGCTGATGACGACGGGCTTTCCCAGGTGCCTTTGCCCTGGCCCTCGCAGAACGGCTTGAGGTAGCGCGCGTCGCTGGCGACGCCGTAGTAGTAGAGGTCCTGGCGGTAGGCGATGTTGCTGACCTGGCTGTTGCGGCAGACGCCGAAGGCCCCTTCGGGGCACTGCTCGGCATAGCTCACCTCCACCTTCTGGCCCGGCATCTGCGGCTTGCAGAAGCCGTCGCGGAACAACTGGGAGGGAATGCTGCGGTTGGCCTGGCAGACCTTCACGTCCAGCCGGTCGCTCTGGCTGTGGACAATGCAGGCTTCCGCCAGGGCCTGGGACGAGGCAAGCAGCAGCAGGGGCAGCAGGAACACACGCATGAAGCACCAACCCGAGTTTCTAGGATGCGCGACTTTATCACGGCCCTTTATTCACAGCCTGTGACACCGCACCATGGCACCCCATGCTGACCCACATCCCCACCCACCTGGTGGCTGGCCCTCTCGGTGCCGGCAAGACCAGCCTGATCCGCCACCTGCTGGCCCAACGCCCCATGGGCGAGCGCTGGGCGGTGCTCATCAACGAATTCGGCCAGGTCGGCCTGGATGCCGCGCTGCTGGAAACCGGCGAGGACGGCATCAGCCTGGCCGAGGTGGCCGGCGGCTGCCTCTGCTGCGTCAACGGCGCGCCCTTCCAGGTTGGGCTCGGGCGCCTGCTGCGCAAGGCGCGGCCGGACCGGCTGTTCATCGAGCCGTCCGGGCTGGGCCACCCGGGGGAGCTGCGTCGGCAGCTCGTTGCCGCGCCCTGGACCGAGGTGCTGGCCCTGCAGCCCACCCTGGTGGTGCTGGATGCCCAGGCCCTGGCTCGCGGTGAGCCGCTGCCCGCCAGCCAGCAGGCGGCATTGGAAGGTGCCGGGCTGCTGGTGCTGAACAAGGCCGGGGGCCTGCAAGCCGACGCTCGTCAGCGCATCGTCCAGGCCCTGCCAGCGGTGCCCCAGTGCTGGACCGAGCAGGGTCAACTGCCGCTGGAACGCCTGCCCGGCCTGGCGGCGCGCGCCGGCGTGGCTGTGGATAACCTCGCGCTGCCCAGTGTCCCGCCGGCTTTGCCGACCCTGTGGACAGACCCGACCCGGCCCCTCTGCCAGGCCGGCGGCCAGGGGGACGGCTGGAGCATCGGCTGGCGCTGGCACCCGTCCCAGCGCTTCGACCCGCAGCACCTGGCCGCCTGGCTCCAGGGCCTTGAATGGCGCCGCGCCAAGCTGGTTATCCACAGCGCGCAGGGCTGGGTCTCGGCCAACGCCCTGGACGGCGCCCCGCTGCACTGGCGCCCCAGTGAGTGGCGGCGGGATTCGCGGCTGGAGCTGATCTTCAGCGAGCCGCAGGAGGAGGCCGTCCTCTCGGCGGGGCTTGAGGCCTGTCGGTTGCGGGAGTGATGCCTCTCCAGCACTTGAGAGGGAGTTAGGCTGATTATCGAGTTCTGCTGGTGTTTTCTGTTTCGCCCTCCCGGGCGAGCCCCTTTTGGCAGTCGCCC
>NZ_LYSP01000086.1:0-5129 GCF_001728945.1 Pseudomonas sp. ENNP23 | reverse complement strand
ATCAAGCTCGACCCGGGCGGCGTCACCTTCAGCGGCGCCAGCATCAACCTGAACTCAGGGGGCGCGGCCGGGAAGGGTGCAGGTGCCCGGCCCATCCTCCCGGGCGCAGTGAAGCCGGCCGACAAGGACAAGGCCGGCATCACCCTGGAGGCCCTGGCCAAGCAACGCCGGGTGTTCCTCCAGGCCAGCACGGGTATCTGTGAGGTCTGCGAAGCGGCCAAGCGTGCCAAGGAGGCCAAATGATGGACAGCGGATTCCTGCTCTTCGACGGCGCCTCCCACCGGCAGGCCCTGGTCTGGCTGTGCCAGCATTTTCCCGAACACAGCCCACGCCCCCTGTTGCAAGGCACTCCTTATGAGTCGTTGGCAGCCATCGGCCCCATCCTGCTGCAGGCCGATGCCGGCAGCCTGCTGAATGACGCCTGGCAGGCCGGGCAGCCCGAGCTTGAACAAGCCGTCTGGCTCAGGAGCGAGCTGCCCCTGGTCGCCTTGCGAGAGAGCCTGCGTCGGCGTTTGCGCATCCTGGCACCGGATGGCCGGGTGTTCTGGCTGCGACTGGCCGATGCACGCCCGCTGCGCCAGGCATGGCGCAGCCAGGTCCAGTGGCCGGCGGGGTTCTGGCATGGCGTGAGCGAGGTCTGGCTGCGCGACGGGGAGGCCCCGGTCCTGGCCTGGCACAACCCCCATCCCCAACTGGATGCGACCCAGCCCGGCCCACCGCTCGACGCCCAGATCACCCTGGATTGGCCGCTGCTCGACGCACTGGCGCAACCCGAACCCCACCCGCAGGACGCACCCGCATGAACGCCCCCGCCCCCCAACCCCGCCGCCTCCAGCCCGCCACCTGCCCCTTGCTGGCCGCCGTATTGCCGCTGCGATATGCCATCGGCCCCATCGAGACGCGCAACCCCTCCACCCTGGACGCCGCCACCCTGGGGCTGCCCGCCCTCAACGGCAACTTCCCGGAGATGGGCCCCGAGCACGCCGCGCTCAAGGATCGCCCCCTGGGCTACGTCCCCCGTGCGCTGCGCGATGGCTGGCTGTACGTCTGGGAAGACAGCCTCCAGGCACTCAGCGAATACCGGGTGGACGCCGCCATGCTGAAACCGACCGCACGCAGCGCCCCCGCACCGGACACCACCACCCGCGCCTACCTGATGCTGGAGGCAGGGGCACCGGTCCTGATGGCCTGGTCCCCCATCCGCTGGAGTGCCGACATCTTCGCAGAGCTGGAGAGTCAGCCCGCCAAGCGCCAACGCATGATGCGCAGCCTGACCCCCGGCGTGGCGCCCTTCAGTGGCAGCGTCCAGGCCATGCACGGGCAGATCGGCGACCTGAAGACCGAGCACTACACCTGGAGCATCGCTGCCAGAAAGGCCAGCTACTGGCTGCTGCAGGACCCGCCCCTCAAACCCATGCAGCGCTGCGAGCAACAGCACTTCGCCCTCGTCGACGACCCCTGGGGCGTACTGGGTGACCTGGCCGCCCTGGTACGCGAGCGCCGCATCGCCTTCACCAAACTCAACAAGCACCGCAACGACGAGTGGGCTACCGCCGAACTGATCCAGTCCGTGGCCGACAGCGACGACATCATCCGCAGCAACCTCGCCTCCATGATCGACGTGCCCCAGTTGCAGAAGGTTCTGAAGCAGCCGGCCCTAGCGCTGGACGCCCTCGATGCCGACCTGCGGCGCCTGACGGAGTGCTGGGCCCGCTGGTTCGAGACCCTGGAAGGCGGCATGCCGTCGCACCTGGACTCCGCCTGCGCCATGTTCGACCTGACCCAGCCCGACCAGCGCGACCTGCTGGAAATCCACTTCGCCTGCAGTTGCCTGGGGCCCTCCGCCACCCCCCTGGGGGTGAAGACCCTCGAACGGGAGCTGGACGCTGCCCAACCGAGGGAGCAGCCCTGGCTGCTGTGGTCATTGTTGGGGGCCACCCGCAAGATCGACCCCGGCACCCTCAAGCAAGCCTTGCACCTGCCGGAAGCCCTCGCCGACGTGACCGACGCCCCTGGCGCCGCCGCCCGCCTCGCCAGGGCGACAGCCTTCGCCACGGCCGTCAACCTCGCCGCCGATCAGGTGCAGGCGTTGAATCCGGCGCGCGGTGGCGAGCCCCTGTTCGCCGTGCTCTCACCCAGCCTCGGCGGGCGCCTGCGCAGCCTGAGTGAACAGATCCACCCCCTGGCCTACAACCTCATGACCGCCATGCTGGTACGCAGCGCCCAGCGCCTGGAGGTGGACAGCCTGAGCCGAGTGGATGCGATCGGCTGGCTCAACGAGCAGATCGACCAGGCCCACAACAAGGGCCAACTGCGCCGCCTCAAGAAGCAACTGGAGAAAGAGATTCGCAACCAGGCGCGTGCCGCCCGCGAGGCCGTCGGCCTTTCAACCCCCGCCAAAAGCCCCACGGCGACTCAGGTCGAGGAAGCCATTCCGCATCTCCGTGTCGTACCGGCCCCAGAAGCGGCCCCGCCCCATCCCTCACCCGGCCATGGCAGCGACGCCCCGCGCGCGCCCAGCAAGCCCGGCACAACGCTACCGCCCCTGAGCGGAAAAGCCGTGCGCCTCTCACTGGGGGCACCTCGAAACATCAGCGAACTGCTGAACGAGGCGCCGTTGAAGACGTTGATTGCGTTTGTGTCGGTTTGGAATTTGGCGGAGGTAGCTAAGCAGGTCTGGACTGAGACATCCGTGAAGAACGCTATTTCGACTTTCAGTGCTGTTATGGCTACGGCAACTGCTTCAACCGCTGTACTGCAAAAGCTTGCTGATGTGCGCTGGGAGCAGCACGTCGCGCAAGCAGGCAAGATCAACCCTGCGGCTCAGGAGACTCTGGCTCGAGCATTGGGCCTGGGAGCCGGCGCCATGCTGCTGCAAGCCATCACTGCCGGCCTGGACGTGTTCTATTACGGCTGGCAGGCCCTGGATGCCTACCGTGCCGGAGACCTGGACACGGCAGCGGTCAGCCTGGGGCTGGCCGGCGCCAACCTGGCCTATGCCCGCGTCTCGCTGCAGGCCATGCGTGCCTTGCGCCTGGCCCGCACGGCGGTACTGGCCGGCGAATCGACGGCCCTGGCCACCGGCATCCGCGTACTCACCCTGCCCCTGCGCCTGAGCCTGGTGGGGCTGGTTGCCACCATCCTGATCGGCATGGTCTCCCTGCTCTATACAAAAGACACCCCGCTGGAAAGCTGGCTCAAGCAGACCCGTTTCGGCACCCGCCCTGCGGATTGGTCCGGCAGCCTCACCGGCACCCTCGAGGCGTTTTGGCGCATCGTCCTACCGGTCAGCCTCAAGCTGGAGCGCTGGAACGATATCAACCCCCGCACCGGCAAATGGGTGAACGAAATACGCCTGGTTCTGCATCTGCCCGGCCAGAGCGAGTACCAGCAAGGCATGATCACCTTCAGCGGTTACGAGGAGTGGGAGCAATCCCACGGCCTGCTCGACGACGCCACCCTCAGGTGCATCCCGCTGACCTGGGGGGAGCACGACCCCATCCCCTTCGACCCCGATATCGGCAGCCCCCATGGCCCGCCGAACGACGGCATCCGCCTGCGCCGGGCCTACCATGACGGCGCGTTTGAGCGGCTGGTCGCCATCCGCGGCAGCCTGACCTACACCCCGGTCGAAGGCCTCAGCCTGCCGGCCATCGACATCGAGGTGAGCTGACCATGACTGAACTAACCCAAACCACCTTCGCCCGACGGTTCGCCCAGGTGCCTGACAGTCGCCTGCTCCAGGCTGATAAATCCACGGAGGCACCGCTTATGTGCATGCCCGAAGTGGAGGAACAGACTGAGCACTACCTGAGCCTTGAGCACGGAGAGAGTGCGGACAGAGGGATGTGGACGGGGGCGCTGGGTGGGATTGGGGGTGTTTTTTGGCTTTTCTTTGCGTTTTTTCTTTTGATGGATGGCCGAGCTGAAACGTCTCTCAACTTTTTCCTGTTGGGGCTTGCTTGTGTTCTGGTCCCGTTCATCTGCGAAGTGTTCCAGCCCATGCCCCTGCCGATCCTGCTCAACCGCCGCACTCGCGAGCTGTACTTCGAGCAGGACGGCGAGCTGTACCACACCCCCTGGGATGGCATTGCCGCTGCGGCCTACCCCTTCGACACAGTGGGGCTCTACACAGGCGGCATGCGCCATGCCGCGCTGGAGGTGCTGCTGCACCGCTACGGCCACCCGGAGGAGTTGGTGGTGATCAACCTGGGCTCGCCCATCAGCAAGAGCCTGGAGATGCAGTTGGGTTTCTGGGAGTACCTGCGGGCTTACATGGATAATGGCCCTTGGTTCGATGAACACGGCAGGCACAGCGAGTCGCCGGCGTTCAACCAGAGCCTGTTGGAAGTGCGCAAGCGGCGAGGGCATTGGACTCGCCTTCAATGGCGAGACATCAAGGAGCAGTACGTTGCCAACGGCGGGCGCAATTACCTCAGTGCCTCTGACGTGGCACTTTTGGTAGGGGGCATCATGTTTGCTCCGTTCAACACCTTGCAAAACCTCACCTACGCCATCGCCAAACGCCGGGCCCGTACCCAATGGCCGGCCATGGTCCGCGAGCGCCTGCGGGCCAATGGCCCCACCAGCCGGCTGGTGGACCTGGAGCAGCAGACGTGACGGAGGAGGTGGCCCGTGCCTTCGCCCAGCGCTTTGCCCAAGTACCGGACAGCTGTCTGCTCAAGGCCGATCAGCCCACACAAGCGCCGCTTATGTGCATGCCCGAAGTGGAGGAGCAGACCGAGCACTACCTGAGCCTTGAGCACGGGGAGAGTGCAGATCGGGGGATGTGGACCGGGGCGTTGGGGGGAGGCGTGCTACTGATATTCGGAGGCTTCTCAATAGCTTTTTTCTTGGATGGCAGAACTGGGCCAGGGTGGGCGTGTTTAGCCTTGATTAGTGTGGCCCTGCTAGTGCCTTTCCTACTGGAAATCTTTCGCCCAATGCCCCTGCCGATCGTGCTCAACCGCCGCACCCGCGAGCTGTACTTCGAGCAGGACGGCGAGCTGTACCACACCCCTTGGGACGGCATCGCTGCTGCGGCCTATCCCTTCGACACCGTCGGGCTGTACACCGGCGGCATGCGCCATGCCGCGCTGGAAGTGCTGCTGCACCGCTACGGCCACCCT
>NZ_LYSP01000085.1:0-5166 GCF_001728945.1 Pseudomonas sp. ENNP23 | reverse complement strand
AAAGATGTCCTGAGCTTTGAACAAGGCATCAACAGCACCGACCTCTGGCTCCAACGTACCGGCAACAACCTGGAACTCTCCGTCCTCGGCTCCGACGACAAGGTCACCATCAGCAACTGGTACGCCAGCGCCTCGAACCACGTCGAGACGATCAAGACCGCTGACGGCAAGACTCTCCTCGACAGCCAGGTACAGAACCTGGTCAACGCCATGGCGGCCTTCGCGCCGCCGACTGCGGGCAACTCCAACCTCACGCCTGAGCAACGGGCTCAACTGGAGGTGGTGATCGCCGCCAACTGGCAGTAAACAGTGACCGGCGAGGTGCGCGTGTGCGTACCTCGCCTTCAGGATTAGAGGCAGGAATGGACAAACTGACTGAGCAAGAAAAAACCCTTTACTTGAAGCTGGTGATGGCCTCGCAGCAGGTGGATTCCGTGGAGGGCTTTCAGGGCTTCGTTCGTGAATGCCTGCGGCCGCTGCTACCCCATGGCATGACGCTGGCCTGCGTGGGGGCGTTCGTGAATGGAAAGGCAGTGCTGGAAATGGCCGTGGCGGTGGACTACCCCACGTCCCTCTTCGAAAAGGTGCATGAAATCGTCAGCATCCCTGACCGGGCCCTGCTCGCCCGCTGGTACATGGAGCGCAAGCCGCAGCTCATTACCCGCGGCCTGAATGACCAGCAGCTCTCCGAACTAGAGCGTTCTGAAATGGAACAGTTCGCCTTCGACAATTTCGTTGCCCATGGGCTGGTCGACCTGGACGGGAAGAAAGGCAGCTACATCAGCCTGGCGCGGGTCCCGGGCCAATTGACAGACCATCACGCGCTCCTCATGGAGCTGATCACCCCTCACCTCCACCAGATCCTCGTACGCCTGATCGCAAGCCGGAACACCCGCAATGCCTTCAGTAACGCCCAGCTGCTCTCCCCCAAGGAACAGGTCGTCCTGCGCTGGCTGGCAGCCGGAAAGAGCAACCCGGAGATCGCCGCGCTGCTCAGTCGAAGCGTGTCGACCATTCGCAACCAGGTGCACTCGATCCTCACCAAGCTGGGCGCCTCGACGCGGGCCGAAGCATTGGCGAAGGCTTATGAATTGAGGTTGCTCTAGGTCGCTGAAAACCGAGACGGTGCCTTCAACACCGCAACGACAATGCCGTCAGCTTTTTCAACAGCCCGCCAGGCCGTTTTTGGATCAGTTGATCCATTGTCCCGGGGTTGCCCGTCCACGAGACTGCAGGCTCTCCGAACTCCAGGGACAGGCGATGAAAACACTCATACGGACAGGGCTTCTTTCACTGCTGGTCAGCTTGGCGGCAAACGCGGCCGAGTACCCGCAGCATGACATGCAGCAGATCGTGCGCCCCAGCAGCGAGAGCGGTCACTACGCACTCAACCTTCGCTATATCGATCAGGTCATCGACGACCTGTACGGCTTTGCCGGCAGCTATCCACCCAGCTTCGAATCCGGCAAGGATGCCAATCGGGCAAGAAAGGAAATTGCAGCACTGACGCACGTTCTCGACCTTGGCCTGCAATCCAGCCCGGACAGGCAAATCCTCTCAAGAGCTGCCCTGCTGCACCGAATGGGCCACAACCTGGACATGCCTGACAGCTGGAAGAAAGCGGAAACGCTTTACCAGAAACTGCTAGCCATTACCCCGGATGACCTGCACGCCAACTATCAATACGGCCTCTTCCTCGCAGAAACGGGGCAAAGCTCACAGAGCCTGCCTTACCTTGAAAAAGCCACACGCGCAAACTACCCGCCCGCCTACTTCACCCTGGCCCTGGCCTACTTCGCCACAGGCGATGCAAGCAAAGCCAAAGAAAACCTGCAGGTCTATCTGCAACACAATGCCAATGACAAAAACGCAAAAGCGTTGTTGGAAGCCATGGAAGATGGACGAGCACAAATAATGAGTGCGCCAGCCAAAAACTGACTGACGCACCTAATAAAGGATGAAAACTATCGCCCCCGGTTACGCACCAACAATGGTGCCGCGCAATCTGAATAGGCAGGAATGCATGAAAGCGCTTAACCCTCCAGGAAGCACGCGCGCGAGTATGAAAATCGTACTCACCGCAGCCTTCGCGACACTCTGCATAAGCAGCCTAGGGTATTGGGTACTCCAGCCACCTCAACCGAAAGATGAATTCATCGAAGCGTTGGATGAGGCATTGAGAAAAAACCACAGGAATATAACCGCACTACTTAAAAACCACATAAAACCAGGTGACAGTTTCGAGAAAACAGCGGCTTATCTAAAAGCAAGAGACTTCACAATCCACCCCTTAGAAACCAAGCCTGGAAAAGAAAACATTCGCGAATACTATGCAAGCAGGAAAAAAATAAAAAACCTGGTGATACTCACTTCAACCAACATAATCATAACAACCCATGGAGATGTGGTAACCGAAGCGACCGGCGCGATAGGCTTAACAGGGCTTTAAAATCAGGAACAACAATATGAAAAAAGAAACAGAGGCACAGCCTATAAAAAAAAAAGCACGACCACAAGAAATATTCTAGTAGCACTCTTGGCGACACTCTGCATTAGCAGCCTAGGGTATTGGGCACTCCAACCGCCTCAACCTAAAGATGCATTTATCGAGGCGCTTGATGATGCATTGAGAAAAAACAACAGAAACATAACCCTACTACTTAATGGATATATAAGGCCAGGTGATGACCTCAATGCAACCTTAAAATTCTTAGAGGCGAGAGGATTTAAGACATACCAATCAAAATCCGATCAGAATAAATATTTTGCGTCAAAGAAATCAGTGAGAAATCTCATAGTTCAGACAAATACTTCAATCACGCTCGAAACAGACGGATCGAAAATACTAAAAGCCCACGGAGAAATATTTCTCACCAGCATATAGGGATATTAAATGTACGAAAAAATCGAAGTTTTCTATAAACCCGCAGTAGTAGACGGCGCCCCTCTTTACCATAAATACCTGATCTACACCGACAAAGACGGAAAAAAGTTCTATGCTCGAGGCGGCCCGGGCAACTTTGGCCCCGGCGAAGAGAACGGAAAGGAAAATTCAATATCCTACTGGGGCCCTATAGAAACCAGAACCGGGAGTTATGTTGAAGGCACCCCAGACTGGGACGAAGAGGGAAATCACCCATCAGAATTCATCGCAGAGGGAGAGGACCTAAGCAGAGAGTGGAAAGAGATAGAGCGGGAACTTGAGCGAATAGACAACGGAAAATATCCATACTTTCCAGACTATCGCAATTCAAACTCCGTAGTAGACTCCGCCCTTTTAGCCGCCAATTTACCGCTACCTAGAAAGGATAATTTTTTTGAGCTTTACTGCCCTGCATCCGGTGGCTTTCCTGAACTCAGTTTTATTGAAAAAATCTACAAGAGTATTTTCGAAGAAAAAAAACCCATTGCTCCATCTGTCAATGAAAACTACACAAATGCATCAACTTTCATCCAACGCATCGACCCCCTCAGCCTCGACCTAGACGGCGACGGCATCGAAACAGTCGGTGCCAATGCCGGTATCACCTTCGACTTCGATGGCGACGGCCTGAAGACCGGCACCGGTTGGGTCAAGGGCGACGATGGTTTCCTCGTGCTGGACCGCAACGGCAACGGCCAGATCGACAACGGCAGCGAGTTGTTCGGGGTCGATACCGTCAAGGCCAACGGCCAGAAAGCCACCGATGGCTTCGACGCCCTGCGGGACTTCGACAGCAACGGTGATGGCGTCTTCGATGCGAAGGATGCCCAGTTCGCCAACGTCCGAGTCTGGCAGGACACCAATCAGGACGGCATCGCCCAAACCGGCGAACTCAAGACCCTGGCCGAGCACAGTATCGTCGCCATCAACCTCGACTCGACTGCCAGCAACCAGACATCCAATGGCAACCTGATCAGCGCCACCGGCACCTTCATCCGGGGCGACGGCACCCAAGGCAGCGTCAACGCTAACCAGAGCGTGGTTGCCAACCTGGACCTGGCCAGCAACCCCTTCTACCGCGAGTTCACCGACCCCATCGCGCTGGACGATGCAGCCAAGGCCCTGCCTGACATGAAAGGCTCCGGCGCCGTGCGCGACCTGCGCGAAGCCTCGATGCTCAACGCCGAGCTCAAGACGCTACTGGCCACCTACGCCCAGGCCCAGACCCGCGAAGAGCAGATGGGCCTGCTGGACAAGCTGATCGCCGAATGGGCCAAGAGCGCCGACTACCAGACCTTCGACAAGCGCATTGATGCGCTGGACGAAGGCGGCACGGATGTGCGTTTCCAGTATTCCTGGGAGGCGGCCGGTGCCGCACCAACAGACGCCCAGAAAAGCACCCAGCAACTCCTCGAACGCATCAAGGCCCTGGAAGTGTTCAACGGCCAGAACTTCCTGCGCTTCGGCAAGGTGGGGACTACCGCCAACAGCCTGACCCTTTCGTTTGGCATGGGCACCACCAACGGCACGACCACCTACGCCATCAAGGATGGCTCGGTCGTCATCAATGAGGATCGCCTGGGGCTGAATGCCGGGCAGGCAGGCTTGCTGAACCAGGCCTATGAGGCGCTCAAGAAGTCCATCTACGATGGCCTGTTGCTGCAAACCCGCCTCAAGCCCTATGTCGACCAGATCGGGCTGAATATCACCGACACCGGTATCGCGCTCGACTACAGCGAAATGACCAAGCTGTTCGAGCAGACAGCTGTCACCTCAGCAACGAAAGCCTTCAACGATGCACTGGACCTCAGCTTGGCGTGGAAAGGAGATACCTCCAGCGGACTGGCCTTCGGGCAGATCGCAGTAAACCTCTTTGAAAAGCTCTCCGATGAAGATCTTCAGAAAGTACGTCAACGAACCGAAGAGGCCGGCTATAGATTCATTTTTGGCGATCAGTCGGGCAACGCCCTGACCGGCAGCGGCGGCAACGACCGCATCTTCGGGGGGGCTGGCAACGACACCCTCTACGGGGACAAAGGTAGCAACCAACTCTTTGGTGGCGAGGGCAACGATACCCTCTCCAACAATGCCGACTACTCCAACAACAACCTCTATGTCGGTGGCAAAGGCAACGACACGCTCCTTGGCACCTTCAACAACGACACCTACCTCTTCGAACTCGGCGACGGCCAGGACACCATCATCGAACTGTCCGGTAACGACACCCTGCGCTTCGGCCAAAG
>NZ_LYSP01000084.1:0-6477 GCF_001728945.1 Pseudomonas sp. ENNP23 | reverse complement strand
CCGCCGGCTCGGCGGTGCGGTGCCGAGCCGTGCCAGCCAGTCCTTCCAGCGCACCCGCTCGTCGCGCACCAGCCAGCCGTCCTGCTCGGCAAACCCTTCCGACAGCCACAGCCCCCGGGTGCTGGCCGGCTTCAGCTCGCCGTTCAGCAGGGTGAACAGCTCGCCGGTGGGCTGGCCATCCTGGCAGGGCAGCAGGTAGATGTCCGGCCGGCGGCGCTCCAGGCTGGCCACCAGAGTCTCGCCCTGCAGCACTTCATCGACATGGAACAGGCTCGGCTGGCGCGCCTCGCGGGGCAGCTCCAGGGCCAGGTCATAGACCAGTTGCAGGGACGCAGTGGGCAGGTGCACGTAGGCGTGGGGGCGCTCCAGCAGGGGCAGGCTGCCGCTCTGCACCGGCCGCGCCGCGCCGGACAGCGGGCTGAGGCGGAAGTAGGCGTGCTCCAGGTAATGCAGAGCCTTCGGGTAGGGCGTCGGCAGCCAGGTGTCGGCGAAGCGGCCGGCCAGCCAGCCGTTCGGCGTTTCGATCAGGCATTCCTCGGCCACCTCCTGGACGGCAGTCAGCAGCGGCAGGTTCAGTTCATGGACCGGCACGTAGCCGGAAATCAGCTTGAGCACGGTATCGCCCCGGTCCTGGCGGCGCTGACGCACCACCACCCAGTAGGTCTGGCCGTGCAGCGTCAGGGTCAGGCGCACCGAAACCCCGAGATTCGCCAGTTGCACCGAGAAGCGCTGGCTGTCGTCGATCGCCAGGGGCTGGCGACGCCGTTCGAGCATCTGCGCGAAGTTCATCGGCAGGCCAAGGCTGTGGTAGGCCAGCCCGTCCGGGCTGGCGTCCACCTGCAGCTGCAGGGTCTTGAAGAGGGTCGGGTCCTTGCGGGCCAGGGTGCGCGACATGGCGGCTCCTCCTTGCGTCGGGGTCGGCCGCGGGCGCGGCGTCAGGCTGGACCACCCAGCACCGCGGCGGCGGTCGCGACATTATGGGACAGGTGCAGCGGATTGATGGTGCCGATGATGGCGCTGGTCACCCCCGGGTGACCGAAAATCAGCTCGAAACTGGCCCGCACCGGGTCCACCCCGGGTGCCAGGCAGACATGGCCGCTGGCCAGGCCCTTCTTCACCAGCAGGCCCTTGGCATGACTGGCAGCATAGTCCAGCACCGGGCGCTCGCCCTGCTCGTTGAGGTTGTAGGTGACCATCGCGCAGTCGCCACGCTCCAGCGCCAGCAGGCCGCCTTCCACCGTCTTGCCGGAGAGGCCGAAGGCGCGGATCTTGCCGGCCTGCTTCAGCTCGGCGAGGGTCTCGTAGACGCCGCTGTCCCGCAGCACCGCCACGTCGTTGCCGTCGGAATGCACCAGCACCAGGTCGATCACGTCGGTCTCCAGGCGCTGGAGGCTGCGCTCCACGGAGCGGCGGGTGTGGGCCGGGCTGAAGTCGAAGTGCGACTGGCCGGCTTCGAACTCCTCGCCCACCTTGCTGACGATCACCCAGTCCTGGCGCTGGCCACGCAGCAGCGGGCCGAGGCGCTCCTCGCTGCGGCCGTAGGCCGGCGCGGTGTCGATCAGGTTGATGCCCAGGTCACGGGCCAGCGCCAGCAGCTGGCGGGCTTCAGCGTCGTCGGGGATGGTGAAGCCGGAGGGGTACTTCACGCCCTGGTCGCGGCCCAGCTTGACGGTGCCGAGCCCCAGGGGGGAGACCCGTAGGCCGGTGTCGCCGAGTGGGCGGTGCAGGTGGTGCAGGCTGTTCATCCCAGCAGTTCCTCCCAGGCCGGTTGGGCCACCGGCGGTCGGGGCAGGGCGGGCAGCGGCGCGTGCTGGCCGGGGCGGATGCCGTCGCGGTCCAGGCTGGCCAGTACGCGGTCGGTAAAGTCCGGCGCCAGGGCCAGCTTGGTCGGCCAGCCCACCAGCAGGTTGCCCTGCTCGGCGAGGAAGGCGTTGTCCGGACGTACCAGGCCGGATTGCGCCGGCTCCGCGCGTTCCACCCGCAGGGTCGCCCACTGGGTGCCGGTGTAGTCGATCCACGGCAGCAACTGCCGCATCTCCTGCTCGGCCGCAGCGATCTGCTCAGCTTCGTTGCGGGCCACGCCATCGGCTTCCGCCAGGTCGCCGCCCAGGTACCAGACCCACTGGCCATCGGCCGCCGGGTGGCTGGTGACGGTGACCCGCGGCTTCGGCCCGCCGCCCAGGCAGTGGGCGTACAGCGGCTTCAGCCCCGGCCCCTTGGCCATGACCATGTGCAGCGGGCGGCGCTGCATGGCCGGCTGCTGGATGCCCAGCGCCTGCAGCAGCGCCTCGTTGCCGGCGCCGGCGCTGAGCACGATGCGCTGGGCGCGGATCTCGCGGCCGTCCACGCGCAGGCCCACCAGAGCCTCGCCGTCGTCGCGCAGCGGCTCCACCTGGTGGCCGGCCAGCAGGCTGTCGCCGGCCAGCTCGGCCAGGCGGGCGATCACGCTGGGCACGTCCAGCACCAGCTCGGCCAGGCGGTAGACCTTGCCCTTGAATTTCGGGTGTTGCAGCGCCGGGGGCAGCTCGCTGCCGCTGACCGGGTCGACCCGGCCGCGCATGGCCTTGCTGGCGAAGAAGCTGGTGACGTTGCCGAACAGGCTGCCCGGCGACCACAGGTAGTGTGCGTCGGAGAGCAGGCGCACGCCGGAGAGGTCCAGCTCGCCGCTGCCAGCCACGGCTTCGCGCCAGCGGCGCGGCATGTCGGCGATGGCTTCGGAGGCGCCGGTGAGGGCGCCGTGCAGGGCGTACTTGGTGCCGCCATGGATGATGCCCTGGGACTTCACGCTCTGGGCGCCGCCCAGGCTGGCGGATTCCACCAGCAGCGTGGCATAGCCCAGCTGGCGCAGGCGGGCGTTGAGCCAGAGACCGGCGATGCCGCCGCCGAGGATGAGGATGTCGGTGCTGAGGGGTTCGGCCATGGGAGACGACGCCTGGGAAAAAACAGGGGCGCAGTATAGCGCCCCTGTCGCGTGTGCCGTGCGTGGCCGTTCGCCGCTGGATCAGTGACCGGTGCTGTTGGAGAACACCTGGATCACCACCACCCCCGAGACGATCATCCCCATGCCCACCACGGCCGGCAGGTCGAGCTTCTGCTGGTAGATCACCAGCGCAGCGATGCTCACCAGCACGATGCCGAGCCCGGCCCAGATGGCATAGGCGATGCCCACCGGAATGCTCTTCACCACCATCGTCAGCATCCAGAAGGCGATGGCGTAACCGCCGATGACCAGCACCAGCGGCAGGGGTTTGTTGAAGCCGTCGACGGCCTTCATCGAGGTGGTGGCGACCACTTCGGCGGCGATGGCGATGGCGAGGTAGATATAGCCGGTCATGGTCGGGCCCTCCTGTCAGGTGGGCGGATTCTAGAGTTTTCCATGATGGGATAAAGTCATTACCCATCTGAATCAGAGATAGGTTGAGCCGCCATGCACTGGAACCTCGAACAGCTCCGCGTCTTCGTCGCCGTGGCCGAGGGGCGCTCGTTCTCCTCCGTCGCACGCGACCTGCGCCGCGCCCAGTCCGCCGTCAGCACCGCCATTGCCCTGCTGGAAGAGGACCTGGGGGTGGCGCTGTTCGATCGCAGCAGCGGGCGCCAGCCCAGGCTGACGCTGGAAGGGGCGGCCCTGCTGGAGGAGGCCCGCGAAGTGCTGCGCCAGTGCCAGCGCCTGGAGGGCCGCGCCCAGGGGCTGTCCCGTGGCGAGGAAGCGCGCCTGCGCCTGGCCCAGGACGAGGCCATGCCCTACCAGCCGGTGCTGGCCAGCCTGGAGGCGCTGGGGGCGGCCTTCCCGATGCTGGAGGTGCAACTGGCCAGCAGCGCCCAGGGCGACGTGGCGCGCAAGCTGCTGGAGCGCCGCGCCGACCTCGGCCTGCTGTTCCACCACGAACACATGCCCGACGCCCTGGAGCGCCAGCGCCTCGGTACCATCGAAATGGTCACTGTCTGCGGCGCCGGTCACGCCCTGGCCGCCAGCGGCTATGCCGACCGCCGCGAGCTGGTGCGCCATCGGCAGATCCTCATGGCCCCGCAGGACAGCCACTACCCCGGTGGCGAGCAGCTCGGGCCGCAGGTGTGGCGCGCCGACAGCTTCTACGTCATGGCCGAACTGGTGATGCGCGGGCTGGGCTGGGCCTGGCTGCCCCGGCACGTGGCCCAGTACCCGGCCTACCAGGGCCACCTGGTGGAGCTGCGCAGCGACTGGACGCCGCCCTCGCTGGTGGTGGAGCTGGTCTGCCGGCGCGACGAAGCCCTCGGCCCCGCCGCGCTGTGGCTGGCCGACCAACTGGCGGAGCACCTGCAGGCCCTGGGTTGAGGCCCAACCGCCGGCGCCCGAAAACGCTTCGATTGGCGGACCGCTCAGTTATCATCCGCCCCCTGTCCGCATCACTGGCCTCACCATGAATCGCACCCTCTACACCCTGCTCTTCCATCTCGGCCTGCCCCTGGTGGCCCTGCGTCTGGCCTGGCGCGCCTGGCGGGCGCCGGCCTATGCCCGGCGCATCGGCGAGCGTTTCGCCCTCGGCCTGCCGCCGCTCAAGCCGGGGGGCATCTGGGTGCACGCCGTGTCGGTGGGTGAGAGCATCGCCGCCGCGCCCATGGTGCGCGAGCTGATGGCACGCCACCCGGACCTGCCCATCACCCTCACCTGCATGACCCCCACCGGCTCCGAGCGCATCCAGGCGCTGTTCGGCGACCGCGTGCAGCACTGCTACCTGCCCTACGACCTGCCCTGGGCCGCGTCGCGCTTCCTCGACCGGGTGCGGCCGAAGCTGGCGGTGATCATGGAGACCGAACTCTGGCCCAACCACATCCACCAGTGCGCGCGGCGCCGGATCCCGGTGGTGCTGGCCAACGCACGGTTGTCGGCCCGCTCCGCCCGGGGCTATGCGCGTTTCGCCAAACTCACCGCGCCGATGCTGGCCGAGCTGGACTGGATCGCCGTGCAGACCGAGGCCGAAGCCGAGCGCTTCCGCCAACTGGGCGCGCGCCCGGAATGCGTGGGGGTGACCGGCTCGATCAAGTACGACCTCAGCATCGACCCAGCCCTGCCGGCCCGGGCCGCCGAACTGCGCGCCGCCTGGGGCGCCAGCGGGCGGCCGGTGTGGATCGCCGCCAGCACCCATGCCGGCGAGGACGAGATCATCCTCGCGGCCCACCGCGCCGTGCTGGCCCGGCGTCCGGATGCCTTGCTGATCCTGGTGCCGCGCCACCCGGAGCGCTTCACCTCGGTGTACGAGCTGAGCCGCCAGTCCGGCTTCGCCAGCCAGCGCCGCTCCAGCGGCGAGTCGGTGGCGGCGCAGACCCAGGTGCTGGTGGGCGACACCATGGGCGAGCTGCTGTTCCTCTATGCCCTGGCCGATAGCGCCTTCGTTGGTGGCAGCCTGGTGCCCAACGGCGGGCACAACCTGCTGGAGCCGGCGGCCCTGGGCAAACCGGTGCTGTCCGGCCCGCACCTGTTCAACTTCCTCGAAATCGCCGCGCAACTGCGCGATGCCGGGGCCCTGCTGGAGGTGGACGGCGCCGAGGCCCTGGCCCGCGACGTCGAAGGGCTCTGGGCCGACGCCGCACGCGCCGCCGCCATGCGCGATGCCGGGCTTGGCGTGCTGCGGGCGAACCAGGGCGCGCTGGAGCGCCTGTTGGAGGGCCTCTCTTCCCGGCTCAAAGGCTGAGCGCGCGGCGCTGGGTCAGAAGGTCGGCGGGGTCACGATCCACAGCACCAGGGCATCCCGCTCGCCGGGGTTGCCGTAGCGGTGCGGTTCCTGGCTGGAGAAGGCGAAGCTGTCGCCCTCGTTCAGCAGGAAGTGGCGCTCGCCGACCCACAGCTCGAACTGACCGCTCAGCACATAGCCGGCCTCCTCGCCTTCGTGGCTGTAACTCTCCTCGCTGTAGGTGCCGGGCGGAAAACGCGAATGGAGGATCTCCAGCGAACGGCTGGGCTGCGGGCTGAGCAGCTCGTCGGTGATGCCGTCCTCGTAATGCAGACTCATGCGCGCGTTGCGCCGCACCACGTAGCCCCGGTCGGCCTCGGCCACGGGGGCTTCGCTGCCGAAGAACCACTGGATGGTCACCCCCAGGCTGCGGGCGATGTTGAACAGCGCCGGGATCGAGGGGTAGGCGAGGTTGCGTTCCAACTGGCTGATGTAGCCGGCGGTGAGCGAGCTCTGCTCGGCCAGTTCGCTCAGGGTCATGCCACGGCGCTTGCGCAGGCCGCGGATGCGGGTACCGAGGAACTGGCTTTCAGGCGGTACGGCCTGGGGCGAGGGCGGCGTTGGGCTCATGGTCTGGCTGTCCTTGTAGGCCGGCGGCCCGGTGTGTCGGGCGCGGCATTGTAAGGCAGGTTCGGCCCTCGCCGCGCGCCCCGGCTTCAGCCGGCCGCCGAAACACTGACGGCATGGCCGTATGCCCTTTCAGCCGGCGTAAGTCGTGCTTTTCGTCTTGTCGGCTCTTGGTTTCTCAAGGATATTTGGCGCGTTTTTT
>NZ_LYSP01000083.1:0-6885 GCF_001728945.1 Pseudomonas sp. ENNP23 | reverse complement strand
AGCCAGCAGCACGTCGGTCACGGGGCCGAAGGCGATCTTCTGGTCGAACAGCTTGCCGAAGGACAGGCGCGGGGAAATCTCGCCGTAGTAGGTGTTGTTGCCGGCGTTGGCGTCAGCCTTGCCGTTGTAGTTGATCTGGTCGACGAAGAGGAAGAGGTCGCCCCAGGTCCAGCCGCTGGCGTGCTCGAAGGTGAAGGTCTGCTGGATCTCGGGGTTGACCTTGAAATCCTTTCCGTAGAGGTAGGTGACGCTGTTGTTCTGCCACAGCAGGGGGCCGTCGGCCAGGGCTTGGCCAGCGGCCAGCAGGCCGGTCGCGAGTGCCAGGCTGGCAGGCGGGAGCTTGGTGCGCATCGTATTTTCCTTGTTTTTCAGGGCTTCGGTTGGAGTTCCCCGCACACGTCGCCGCACCTCGTGGAGCACGAGGTGGCAAGGAGGGGGAAGTTGTTTGACCCGGTCAGGCCGAGTCGGGGAGGACGCCGGGCGGATTGTTTCCGTCCGGGTGGAACCTGGGCGCTGGAGCGCGGGCGTGGAGCGAGAAGGGTGTCGTCTGCATGATCGAGAGGCCTGCCTGTTGTTGTTGTCGGTCTGGGCGTCTATCGGGTGGGGGCGACCGGGGTGCGATTCGATAAGTTGAACGCCGGGTCAGGTTTCGAACTATAGCAGTGACACCTGTTTTTGGTAACAGGAATCGATGGTTTTGTGTACAAAAATGGCGAGTGGTCGTGCGTACCGAACGTGCGTGCGTGAGGTGACCGCTGCGGGGCGAGCCGACAAAAAAGGACCCGCCGGATGGGCGGGTCGGGCAGCTCCGGCGGCACCGGATAGGCGCTACCGGGCGGGAGCAATGCGTGATTTAGTGGGTTGCCTGGCAGTGGTGAGCCCGGTCTTTCTCGCCCAGTACGTTGAACAGGATGTTCAGCAGCAGGGCGCTGAGGGTGGTCATGGCGATGCCGCTGTGGGTGATCGGCTCCATCCAGTGGGGCAGGTGGGCGAAGAGGTCCGGCCTGACCACCGGTGCCATGCCCAGGCCGATGCTGACGGCCACCAGCAACTGGTTGCGGCGGTCGGTGATGTCGGCTTCATGGAGGATCTTGATGCCGGTGGCGGCCACCATGCCGAACATGGCGATGCCCGCGCCGCCGAGTACGGCCGGCGGGATGGAAGCCACCAGGAAGGCGGCCTTCGGCACCAGGCTCAGGGCCAGCAGGAACAGGCCGGCGGCCACTGTCACGTAGCGGCTGCGCACGCCGGTCATCTGCACCAGGCCGATGTTCTGGGCGAAGGATGAATGGGTGAAGGTGTTGAAGAAGCCGGCCACGAAGGAGGCGCCCGCGTCGCAGAGCAGGCCGCGGCGCAGGGCATTGGGGCAGATCTCGCGCCCGGTGATCTTGCCCAGGGCGAGGAACATGCCGGTGGACTCGACGAAGATGATCACCGTCACCAGGCACATGGACAGCACCGGTGCCAGCTCGAAGGTGGGCATGCCGAAATGCAGCGGCGTCACCACCTGCAGCCAGGGCGCCTGTCCCAGGCCATTGAGGTCGACCATGCCGAGGCAGCCGGCCAGCACATAGCCGATGCCCATGCCGATCAACACCGAGACGTTGACCCAGAAGCCCCGCAGGAAGCGGTTCACCACCAGGATGATGGCCAGCACCAGTGCAGCCACGGCGAGGTACTGGAGGCCGCCGAACTCGGCGACCTTGCTGCCGCCCCCGGCCCAGTTCACTGCCACCGGGAACAGGCTCAGCCCGATGGAGGTGATCACCGTGCCGGTGACCAGCGGAGGGAAGAAGCGGACGATGCGGCTCATGAACGGCGCCAGGACCAGGCCAAACAGCCCGGCGGCGATGGTGGCGCCGAAGATGCCCTGGAGGCCGACGCCGGGTATGCCGGCCATCACCACCATGCTGCCCACGGCGGCGAAGCTGGCACCCATCATCACCGGCATGCGGATGCCCACCGGGCCGATGCCGATGGATTGCACGAGGGTGGCGATGCCCGCCACCAGCAGGTCGGCGTTGATCAGGAAGGCGATCTCTTCTCGGGAGAGGCCGGCGGCCTGGCCGACGATGAGGGGAACGGCCACGGCGCCGCCGTACATCAGCAACACATGCTGGAGGCCGACCAGCAGCAGTTGCATCAGGGGTAGACGCTGGTCGGCCGGAGCCACAGCGGGGGCTGTCAGTTGGGTCATGCAACACCTCGGGCGCTTTTGTTCTTGTTGAGCCGTCGAGCCCATCGCCTCAGGTCGATGGGCCGGGGTATCGATGCAGCAGCCGGCACAGGCGTGCCGGGCAGGAGGGGTAGAGGCGGGGTTGGGAGACGAATCCGCCCCGCTGTGACGCGATGAACCATAAAAAAGCCTACCCGGAGGTAGGCGAATCGCGGGCCGCAGAGCTTGGGGAATGCGGCCCGCCGTGGGATCACTCGGTGCGGGCCCCCTGGGCGATCCAGGAGCCGATCAGTTCCCGCTCCTCGGGGGTCATCTGGGTGATGTTGCCCAGTGGCATGATCTGGCTGGCCACGGCCTGGGCCTGGATCTTCGGCGCCAGGGCCTGGATCTGCTGGGGTGTGTCGAGCATCACGCCAGCCGGTGCTGCCGTGAACAGCGGGCTGGTGGGCTTGGCGGAGTGGCAGACGGTGCAGCGTTCCTGGATCACGCTGTGCACCTTGCCGAACTCCGATGCGCTTGCACTGGCCTGCGGCGCCTGGCTGGCGGGTTGTTCGGTAGCCTGGGCGGGGGCGCTGGCAGGAGCCTGGGGCGCGGTCACGACCGGGGCCTGAGTCGCTGCCTTGTAGTTCGGCGCGGTGACGAAGGCCAGGCAGATCATGCCGAGGGCGCCGGCCGGCAGGGTCCAGGCAAAGCGGTTGCTCTCGTGGCGGGTGTTGAAGTAGTGGCGCACGAGGACGGCGATCACCGCGATGCCGGCCAGGATCAGCCAGTTGTACTGGCTGCCGTAGGTGCTCGGGAAGTGGTTGCTGATCATGATGAACAGCACCGGCAGGGTGAAGTAGTTGTTGTGGCGCGAGCGCAGCAGGCCCTTGGCCGGCAGGGTCGGGTCCGGGGTGCGGTTCTCTTCGATCGCCTTAACCAGTGCACGCTGTGCCGGCATGATGATACGGAACACGTTGCCGACCATGATGGTGCCGATCAGGGCGCCAACGTGGATGTAGGCGCCACGACCGCTGAACACCTGGGTGAAGCCCCAGGCCGCGCCGATCACCAGCACGAAGAGGATCAGGCCGAGCAGGGCGGGTTGCTTGCCCAGGGGCGAGTCGCAGAGCAGGTCGTAGATGAACCAGCCGGCGACCAGCGAGCCGATGCCGATGCCGATGGCCGCAGCGGGCGAGAGGTCGACGCCGGGTGCGATCAGGTAGAGCGTGGGGTTGAGGTAGAAGACCACTGTCAGCAGGGCGACGCCCGACATCCAGGTGAAGTAGGCCTCCCATTTGAACCAGTGCAGGTTGTCCGGCATTTTCGGCGGTGCCAGCTTGTACTTCTCCAGGTGGTAGATGCCGCCGCCGTGGATGGCCCAAAGGTCACCCGAGAGCCCGTCGCGCGGGTTCTGCCGGTTCAGGTTGTTCTCCAGCCAGACGAAGTAGAAGGATGCGCCGATCCAGGCGATGCCGGTGATCATGTGTACCCAGCGAATGCTCAGGTTCAGCCATTCGGTCAGATGTGCTTCCACAGTACGTACCTCTTCCCCGGGATCGACACGCCGAACACCGGGCTTCTCTTATTAGTGGTGGGGGTCGAGGACCAAGTGCTCGTCCTCGGTGAAGTAATGCTCGTCGCAGTTGTTGCCTGAACCACTGCGATCAACCACCAGGAAGTCATCCCGCTTTTCGATCGTCAGCACCGGGTGGTGCCAGACGCCGCGATGGTAATTAACGCCCTGCCTGCCATTGGTGAGGAAGGCACGGACCAAGCCCGGTACAGGTGCATCGCCAAGGGGCGCGACCACGACCAGAAAGGGGTTGCCGAGCAGCGGGATGAAGGCCTGGCTGCCCAGCGGATGGCGTTCCAGCATGCTGATTCTCAGGGGCATTTCCAGGGCCTGGGCGCTGAAGATGCTGATGATCGCCCGGTCCTCCGGCTGGGCGGTCTCGACCGTGGCCAGCTTGTGGTAACGGCGGGTGGAGCCGTTGTTGATCATGAAGTAATCGCTGCCTTCGGTTTCGATCACGTCACCGAACGGGGCGAAGGCTTCCTTGGTCAGGGGCTCGATCTTGAGGATTCGCATGGCTGCTCTACTGATTCGTTTCAGGTGCCCGCGCCGGTAGGCGCGGGAGGAGTGGGGCGCCCGGGTGCAGGCGCTCCTTGCCGATTGGCCGTGGCAGCACCTGCGCGGAATGCGCGGCTGCCCGGCGATGGGCGTGCGAGGGGGAGGCAGGGCCTGGGGCGGAGTGGCGCCCAGGGCGTGGCAGGTGGCTCAGGGCCGGATGGTGTCCGGAGCCGCTGCGACAGCCGCCCCAGGGGACGACCGCGCAGGCCGCAGGGCTGCACGCCAGACCCGGGCGGGCTGGGGTGTGCAGTCGCGACGAGGCGGCGTGCCGGCTGGGGAGGGGGCGTTGGGTCATTGTTGTTCTTCTGTGGTTACGCAAGGTTGGGGGGCGGCTACATCGCTTGCAGGCGGAACAGGGCGATCTTGTTGATTTCCGCCAAGGCCCGCTGGAACTCCGCCTCGGCGCTGTTGTGGATGCGCTCTTCGAAGGCCGCGAGGATCTGGTGCCGGTTGCTGCCCTTCACCGCCATGATGAATGGGAAGCCGAACTTGGCCTTGTAGGCATCGTTCAGCTCGGTAAAGCGGGCGAATTCATCGGGCGTGCACTCATGGATGCCGGCCCCGGCCTGTTCGTTGGTGCTGGCTGCGGTCAGCTCGCCGCGCACGGCGGCCTTGCCGGCCAGGTCCGGGTGGGCGTTGATCAAGGCCAGTTGCTGGTCATGGCTGGCGCTGAGGAGGATGTCGGCCATGCGCTGGTGCAGCGTTTCGATCTCGTCGAGGCTGGCATCCACGCCCAGGTCGTAGGCGCGTTCGGCCACCCAGGGCGAGTGTTCGTAGATGTCGGCGAAGGCGCTGACGAAGGCGTCCCGGGACAGGCCCGAGGGAGTGATGTGCTGGAAGCGGCTCATCAGGCGTTTCCTTTGAACGGGTGGCGGGTGTGCCAGTGGCGGGCGATGTCGACGCGGCGAGCGAACCAGACCTTGTCGTGCTGCTTCACGTAGTCGATGAAGCGGGCCAGCGAGGCCAGCCGTGCCGGGCGACCCAGCAGGCGGCAGTGCATGCCGATGGAGAGCATCTTCGGTGCGCCGGCGCGGCCTTCGGCATAGAGCACGTCGAAGGCGTCCTTGAGGTATTCGAAGAAGTCGTCGCCCTTGTTGAAGCCCTGAACCTGGGTGAAGCGCATGTCGTTGGTGTCCAGGGTGTAGGGGATGACCAGGTGGGGCTTCTCCGGCGTGCTGGCCGGGTCCCAGTAGGGCAGGTCGTCGTCGTAGGTGTCCGAGTCGTAGAGGAAGCCACCTTCTTCGCGCACCAGGCGACGGGTGTTCGGACCGGTGCGGCCGGTGTACCAGCCCAGCGGGCGCTGGCCGGTCAGCTCGGTGAGGATGCGGATGGCCTCCAGCAGGTGCTCGCGCTCCTGCTCCTCGCTCATGTACTGGTAGTCGATCCAGCGGTAGCCGTGGCTGCAGATCTCGTGGCCGGCCTCGACCATGGCGCGGATGACGTCCGGATGGCGCTGGGCGGCCATGGCCACGGCGAAGATCGTGAGCGGGATGCCCTGCTGTTCGAAGAGGCGCAGCAGGCGCCAGACACCTGCACGGCTGCCGTACTCGTAGAGGGATTCCATGCTCATGTTGCGGGCGCCCTGCAGGGGCTGCGCGGCGACCATCTCCGAGAGGAAGGCTTCCGACTCCTTGTCCCCATGGAGGATGTTTCGCTCGCCGCCTTCCTCGTAGTTGAGGACGAAGGACAGGGCGATACGGGCCTCATCCGGCCAGTGCGGGTGGGGAGGGTTGGCGCCATAGCCGATCAGGTCGCGTGGGTAGTCGGAGCTCACTGCTGTGTTCCTTCTTCTGGTGCGTTCACAGGGGCAGGTGAACATGATGCGTGATTGTATACAAACAAGCCTCGCACTTGTAAATCGATTATTTGTTCAGGAGCTGCCTATGGTGCTTGCAAGAAATCTGCCCAGTCGGTCAGTTATTGATCGGCAAGCCCCTGGTGGGGGATGCTTGCAGGGTTTCGGCGTGGTCGGCGCGATGCGCATTGCCCATGCAGCCAGGCCGCACATTATTTTGTATACAGTTTTGTTTTCGCTGAGGTATATTCGGACTCGCTTCGCGCCATGCGCTGCCCTGTGCCGGGGCGTAAGGTGGCGCTCCGCATCATTGGCACGCATCAGAGGAGGCAAGGCCCCCGGGGCATCGCGCAGGTGCTGGGGCTTGAGACGCAATGGGAAGACTGACTACCCACGTACTGGATGCAGCCCACGGCTGCCCGGGCCACGACATCCGCATCGAGCTCTACCGTGTCGAAGGCGGCGGACTGGAACTGATCACCCGCACCGTCACCAATGACGACGGGCGCTGCGATGCGCCTCTGCTGCAGGGCGAGGACTATGCGACCGGCGTCTACCAGTTGCATTTCCATGCCGGCGACTACTACCGCAAGCGCGGCGTACAACTGGCCGACCAGGCATTTCTCGATGTGGTCGTGCTGCGCTTCGGCATCGATGCGAAGCAGGATCACTATCATGTCCCGCTGCTGATTTCCCCCTACAGCTACTCCACCTACCGGGGCAGCTAGAGAGCCGACACCATCCTCGTGACTCTTCAACGAGTCCCTTTTCCCAGCCCGTTCACACTGCGGGCTTTTTTTT
>NZ_LYSP01000082.1:0-7401 GCF_001728945.1 Pseudomonas sp. ENNP23 | reverse complement strand
CTGAGTTCGCCGTATTCGTCCTGGGCGCGCTTGCTCTCGCGGTCGCGCTTGAGCAGGCCGGTGCCGCTGCGGTCCGGGCTGGAGTCGAGCTTGACCCCCAGCAGGCCGATGGCGTCGACGCCGACGCCGATGGTGCCTTCGGTAAACCCGGACTCGTAGCGCAGCAGGAACCCCTGGGCCCACTCCTCGGCTTTTTTCTGCGAGGCACCCGGCTGGCGGAAGTCGCGGTTGAAGTAGAAGTTGCGCAGCTCGACGCTGGCCTTGCTGTCTTTCAGGAAGTCGGCCTGGGCGAGGCCGGGCAGGGTGAGGCCGGTGCCGAGCGCCGCCAGGGTGATGGCGGACGCGAGCGAGGTCTTGCTCATTGTTCTTGTCTCCTCGTTGGGGTTGCAGGGTGGTTGGGGCCGCCCTGTTACAACGCGGAAAATTAAGCACCCGGTAACAAATTCGTCACCTTAGACATTGGTCGTGGCGTCATTCCACCCACTGCGGGTAGTAGCCAATACGGTCCTGCACGGCGGCATCGTGGGCCGGCACCACGCTCAGCGCGGGGTCGGCCTGGATCAGGTCGTGCACCCGCTGGAGCTGGGCCCGCGTGCCTTCGCGGTCGTTGTCGACCATCCGCCGGCTGACCCAGAACTTCTCGTTCGGGCCGGTGAAGCCTTCCAGTCGCCAACTGGTGTCGCCGGTGAAGAAGAAGCGCCGTCCGTCGGCCAGTGTCAGGAACACCCCCACCGAGCCCGGTGTATGCCCGGTCAGCGGCACCAGCACCACGCTGCCGTCGCCGAACAGGTCGAGGCTCTCGTCGAAGCCCATGTAGGGCGTCGGCTCGAACTCGAAGGGCTGCCAGCGCACGCCATGGGTGAACTGGCTGGGCAGCACGGCGGGCGGGGTGGCGATGTGGCTGAAGTCGATCTCTGCCCAGGGCGCCCACACCGGCACTTCGGGGAAGTCGGCCAGAGCCGAGGCGTGGTCCCAGTGCGCATGGGTGAGCAGGATGCGGTCGATGCGGAGGCCGTCCCGGTCCAACTGGTCGCGGGCGGGCGTCACCCTCTGGTACTTGAACAGCGGCTTGTCCCACCAGGGCATGTCCGTCTCGAACTGGGCGTCCACCTGGCGGCCGAGGCCGGTGTCCAGCAGCAGGGTGGCGGCGTGATGCTGGATGAGCACGGCGGTGTGGTTGACCGGGACGGTCCTGGTCCACTGACCGCCCTCCACGGTGAAGGCGTCGAGTGTCTCCGCGCTGGAGGTCTTCACCAGGGCGAAGCGCAGGCCGTCGGCCTGGGCGAAGGCGGTGACGAGCAGCAGGGGCAGCAGCAGGGCGAGGCGGGGCATGGTCCGGCGTCCTTGGCAGGGGAGAGGCGGGCGATCAGCCCGGCAGGCGGGGCGTGTCGATGAAGCCCGGCAGGGCACGGATGCGCGCCAGCCAGTCGCCCAGGTGGCGATGGGGCGCCAGGTCGAGTCCGCCTTCGCCGGCCATCGCCAGGTAGGGGAAGGCCGCTACGTCGGCCACGCTCGGGGCCTCGCCTTCGGCCAGCCAGCGGTGCCGGGCGAGGTGGGCATCCACCAGGGCCAGCACCTGTTCGCCACGGGCCTGTGCGGCAGCCAGGTCACCGGGGCGCTTGAACAGCGTGAGCACCCGTGCCTGGGCCGGGCCGTGGTGGATCTCGTTGGCGGTGAAGCTCAGCCAACTGACCACGCGCGCCAGGGCCAGGGGCTCCAGCGGCAGCCAGGCGGGGGCGTAGCGGCTGGCCAGGTAGACGAGGATGGCCTGGGAGTCGCCGACGGCCTGGCCATCGGCCTCCAGCAGCGGCACCTGGCCGCGCGGGTTGAGGGCGAGGAACGCCGGCTGCTTCTGTGCGCCGGCCGGCAGGTCGACGAAGACCGTCTCCGCCTCCTGACCGATCAGCCCGAGGAACAGGCGCACCTTGTAGCAGTTGCCGGAGAGGGGAAAGTCGTGGAGGCGCATGGCGGGTCATCCGTGTCGGGGGAGGTGCGCGAAATAATAGACAGACCTGTCTGTTTGTTCCAATTTCTTTTCGCCACGCCGCGAACCCCGCGGTTTGAGCCGCTGCCGGGGGATGCGCATAATGCGCCGTCCAGGAGATTCCAATGGCTTCCAGCAAACGCGACCAGCTCATCGACACCGCCCTTACGCTGTTCTACCGCGACGGGTTCCATGCCACCGGCATCGACCGCATCCTGGCCGAGTCCGGCGTGGCGAAGATGACCCTCTACAAGCACTTCAAGTCCAAGGACGAGTTGATCGAAGCGGCCTTGCAGAAGCGCATGGAAGCCCCCCGCGAACGCATGGCCTGGGCACTGGAGCATCTTCCGCCGCGTGCAGCGATCCTGGCGGTGTTCGAGGGGCTGCACGGCCTGCTGCACGAGGCCGAGTACCACGGTTGCGCCTTCGTCAACGCCGCTGCCGAGTTCCATGACCGCGACCACCCCATCCATCGCGTTGCCGCCTCCCACAAGGCCAACGCCGAGGCGCACTTCCGCACGGCGCTGGCGCGCCTGGAGGTGGCCGAGCCGGCGCGCCTGGCGCGGCAACTGCAGTACCTGCTGGAGGGGGCCATCACCATGGCGCATATCCAGGGGCCGGGTGACCAGGCGCTGGAGGCCGGCGCCGCTGCCGAGGTGCTGCTGCGCGCCGCTGGGGTGCCCGACCCGCAGGCGTGAGCGCGGCCTACCGTCCATCGGCTGCCCCGCCAATCACCCTCAAGCTTTTCCCGCTGTCGCCGTCAAAGTCGTGTACATCCGCTCAGACGGGGCTGCCACCATGAACTCACTCGATTCCCTGGCTTCGGCCACCAGCCGCCCGAACTACCTGACCCGTAGCGACAGCGCCAACCGCAACGCCACCAACGCCCAGAACGTCCTGGCCAACCGCGTCGCCCAGCGACTCGGCATCGACCCCGCGACCCTCGCCGGCAAGACCCAGGACGACTACACCCCCGACAAGGTTGCCGGGCGCATCCTCGATTTCGTCGGCGGCCGCATCCAGGCCGAAGCGGCCAACGGCGCCGACCCCGAGAAGCTGCAGAAGATGCTCGACCAGGCCCGCCAAGGCGTGGAGAAGGGCTTCGCCGAAGCCAAGAAGATCCTCCAGGGCATGGGCGTGCTGGGCGGCAAGATCGCCAGCGACATCGAAGACACCTTCCAGAGCGTGCAGGACGGCCTGGACAGGATCGGCAGCACCTACGGCCTGGGCGGTACTCCGGCTGGCGACACTTCCAGCGTCTCCCGCGCGGCGGTCAGCGCCAGCACCAGCACCCTGGTCGCGCGCTCCAGCACCTTCGACCTGGAGGTGACCACCCGCGAAGGCGACACGCTGAAGATCTCCATCGCACAGGCCTCGGCCAACTGGTCCAGCACCTCGGCCAGCGCCAGCAGCACGCGCACCTCGGGCAATGGCGGTACGTCCACCAGCACCAGCACCCAGGTCAGCGCCTCCAGCGGCAGCCTGCAGATCGGCGGCTGGTCGGTGCAGATCGAAGGCAACCTCAACGATGACGAGAAGGCCGCACTCACCGACCTGCTCGGCCAGGTGCAGGACATCTCCAGCAAGTTCTACTCGGGCGACCTGTCCGGCGCCTTCGACCGCGCCCTGGCCCTGAACATGAACGGCGACCAGCTTGCCTCCATGTCCCTCAACCTGTCCCAGACCACCTACGCGCAGGCCACTAGCACCTACGGCGCGGTGTCGGAGGAGGGCGGCCAGCCCGCCAGCGCGGTGAACACCTCCCTGCGCGACTACGCCCGGGGCCTGCTGGATGCGATGAAGAACGCAGCGGCCTTCAGCGACGACGCCAAGGGCACCCTGCAGCAACTGCTCGATGGCGGCTTCTCCCTCAACCAGAACCTCAGCGAAGGCCAGTTGGAGAAGGCCAAGACCCTCAACGCGCGACTGCTGGAAGGCCTGGCACCGCTGCTGCAGGGCACTGCCGGCACCCCGGCCGAGAAGAGCCCGGTCGACGCCAGCGCACCCAAGGCCAGTTGATGCCTGGCGGGAGCCGGCACCATGCCGGCTCCCGCCCGTCAGAAGGGCACCTCTAAAAACGGCCTGCGTTGTCATCGCGGCGTTAAAAACAGGCTCGTGCGCGAGTCCGATCAAATTGCCCATTTTTACGACTCGTAAACTGCGCTTTTTCGCCTGTTTGACGCGCTGATGCGCGCCCTTCGGCTGTTACTCCCGTTGGTCGTTGCGCCTTCGGCTTCCGGCCTCGCCTACGTTTTTAGAGGTACCCCAGAAGGGGCGGGAGGCCGTGATAAACTGCGCCCCCTTCCCCTCGAGCGAGCCCTGTGATGCTTCCTGAATGCAGCCTCTTCGGCACCCTCGGATGCCACCTGTGCGAAGTGGCCGAGAGCGTGCTCATGCCCTTCGTCGAGCATGGCCTGCTGGTGGAGGTGCTGGACATCACCGACCAGCCCCAGTGGGTGGATGCCTACGGCCTGCGCATTCCCGTCCTGCGGCGCAACGACACCGGCGCCGAGCTGAACTGGCCGTTCGACGCGGCCCAGATCGCGACCTTCCTCGAACCCTGACCGGCCCGGGCCTGCATGGGCCCAGCCCTGCTCGCCACGCCGCATTCTGGAGGCAGGACGGGGCGTCACTACTACCCGCTGAGCCGGGGCACGCGGGTTGCAGCGCACCGCCGAAGTCCTTTTTTCGCTGTGTGGTTTTGTATATAGCGACTGGTGTAGAGTCTCCACCCGCTCACCGCTTCGCCCTTCCCGCACAAGAACGAAGGAGTGCCTCCCATGCTTCAGTTGTCCCGCGTGTTCGTCGCCCTGATTGCCAGTGCCGCGGCCCACCTGGCCCTGGCTCAGGACGTCCAGGTCGCCGTCGCCGCCAACTTCACCGCGCCGATCCAGGCCATTGCCAAGGACTTCCAGCAGGACACCGGGCACAAGCTGGTGATCGCCACCGGCGCCACCGGCCAGTTCTATGCGCAGATCCACAACGGCGCGCCGTTCGAGGTGTTCCTTTCCGCCGACGACAGCACCCCGGCCAAGCTGGAGCAGGAGGGCGCCACCGTGCCCGGCTCGCGCTTCACCTACGCCATCGGCACCCTGGCCCTGTGGTCGGCCAAGCCCGGCTACGTGGACGCCCAGGGCGAGGTGCTGAAGAAGAACGACTACCAGCACCTCTCCATCGCCAACCCCAAGGCCGCCCCCTACGGCCTGGCCGCCACCCAGGTGCTGGAGAAGCTGGGCCTGACCGCCCAGCTCAAGGGCAGGCTGGTGGAAGGCCAGAACATCACCCAGGCCCACCAGTTCATCGCCACCGGCAATGCCGAACTCGGCTTCGTGGCGTTGTCGCAGATCTACAAGGATGGCAGGGTGACCGGCGGTTCCGCCTGGATCGTCCCGGCGGCCCTGCACGACCCGATCAAGCAGGACGCAGTGATCCTCGCCAAGGGCAAGGACAACCCCGCCGCCCAGGCCCTGGTGGACTACCTCAAGGGTGAGAAGGCGGCCGTGGTGATCAAGTCCTACGGTTACCAGATCGACAAACCCTAACGCCCGCTACGTGCCCTGATTCAAGGAACCCTGCATGCCCCTGAGCGGTGACGACTGGGCGGCCATCCGGCTGACCCTGGAACTGGCGACCCTGACCACGGCCCTGCTGCTGGTGCTCGGCACGCCCATCGCCTGGTGGCTGTCGCGGACCGACTCCTGGCTCAAGGGCCCGGTGGGCGCTGTGGTGGCGCTGCCGCTGGTGCTGCCGCCCACGGTCATCGGCTTCTACCTGCTGGTGAGCATGGGGCCCCACGGATTCGTCGGGCAGTTCACCCAGGCCCTGGGGCTCGGCACCCTGCCGTTCACCTTCGCCGGGCTGGTGGTGGGCTCGGTGTTCTACTCGATGCCCTTCGTGGTGCAGCCGCTGCAGAACGCCTTCGACGCCATCGGCCCGCGCCCGCTGGAGGTGGCCGCCACCCTGCGGGCCGGCCCCTGGGACACCTTCTTCCATGTGGTGCTGCCGCTGGCCCGGCCCGGCTTCATCACCGCGTCCATCCTCGGCTTCGCCCACACGGTGGGGGAGTTCGGCGTGGTGCTGATGATCGGCGGCAACATCCCGGAGAAGACCCGCGTGGTGTCGGTGCAGATCTTCGACCACGTCGAGGCCATGGAATACGCCCAGGCCCACTGGCTGGCGGGCGGCATGGTGGTGTTCTCCTTCCTCATCCTGCTGGCGCTGTATTCCAGCCGCCGGCTCAAGCCGGGCTGGAGCTGAGATGAACACCCACGACCGCATCCGGGCCCGCCTGCGCCTGGCCTGGCCGGGCTTCGAACTGGACACCGACCTGGACCTGCCGGGGCGCGGGGTGACTGCGCTGTTCGGCCACTCCGGCTCCGGCAAGACCAGCGTGCTGCGCTGCCTGGCCGGGCTGGAGCGGGCCGAGGGCCGCGTCGAGGTCAACGGCGAGGTCTGGCAGGACAGCGCCCGTGGCCTGTTCATGCCCACCCATCGGCGCGCCCTGGGCTACGTGTTCCAGGAGGCGAGCCTGTTCGAGCACCTCTCGGTGCGGCGCAACCTGGCGTTCGGTGAACGGCGCATCCCGGCGGCCCAGCGTCGCGTGCCCTTCGACCAGGCGGTGGCACTGCTGGGCATCGAGCACCTGCTGGAACGCATGCCGGCACGGCTCTCCGGTGGCGAGCGGCAGCGCGTCGGCATGGCCCGGGCACTGCTCACCAGCCCCCGGCTGCTGCTGATGGACGAACCCCTGGCGGCCCTGGACGGCAAGCGCAAGGCAGAGATCCTGCCGTACCTGGAACGCCTGCACGACGAGCTGGACATCCCCGTGCTCTACGTCAGCCATTCCCCGGAAGAGGTGGCACGCCTGGCGGACCACCTGGTGCTGCTGGAGGCCGGCCGCGTGCTGGCCAGCGGGCCCCTGGGCGAAACCCTGGCGCGGCTGGACCTGCCCACGGCCCTGGACGATGACGCCGGCGTGGTGGTGGAAGGACGGGTGGTGGCCCATGACGCTGCTTACCAGCTGCTGACCCTGGGCCTGCCGGATAGCGGCCTCAGCGTGCGGGTGGCCCATGCGCCCGCCGAGGCGGGGCGGCGGGTGCGCTTCACGGTGCGCGCGCGTGACGTCAGCCTGAGCCTGCAACGGCAGGCGGACAGCAGCATCCTCAACCTGCTGCCGGCCACGGTGCGCGACAGCATCCCGGCGGACAACGCCGCCCACGTGCTGGTACGCCTGGACGTGGAAGGCACGCCGCTGCTGGCGCGCATCACCCGCTACTCCCACGACCAGCTCGGGCTGCACCCGGGCCAGGCGGTCTGGGCGCAGATCAAATCGGTGGCGCTGCTGGCTTGATGGGCGGTTGACACCACCCAGTGGCGCAACCGTACACAGCTATCGGAAGCGCCTGATGGAATCGCCC
>NZ_LYSP01000081.1:0-9181 GCF_001728945.1 Pseudomonas sp. ENNP23 | reverse complement strand
TCGCGAGTGGGAGTACTGCGTGCAGTACCGCGAGACCAGCTTCGAGTTCGTCAGCCGACTGATGGAGCAGGAAGGCATCTACTACTACTTCCGCCATGAGCAGTCGCGCCATGTGCTGGTGCTCTCCGATGCCTACGGCGCCCACACCACCGCCCCCGGCTATGGCTCGGTGCCGTACTACCCCCTCGAAGACCAGATGCGCGAGCGTGACCACGTCTACGACTGGCACCTGGCCCGTGAGGTACAGCCCGGTTCCCTGGCACTCAACGACTATGACTTCCAGCGCCCCAGCGCGCGCCTGGAAGTGCGCTCCAGCATCAGCCGCAGCCACAGCAACGCCGAGCACCCGCTGTACGACTACCCCGGCGAATACGTGCAGACCGGCGACGGCGAGCAGTACGCGCGCAACCGCATCGAGGCCATCCAGACCCAGTACGAGCGCGTGCAGTTGCGCACCAATGCGCGCGGCCTGGGCGCCGGCCACCTGTTCAAGATGACCGGCTACCCCCGCGCCGACCAGAACCGCGAGTACCTGATCATCGGCGCCCGCTACGCGGTCAGCCAGGAAGCCTACGAAAGCGGCTCGACGGGCGGCACGCTGCAGTTCAACAGCAGCCTGGAATGCATCGAGGCACGCCAGCCCTTCCGTCCCATGCCGACCACCATCAAGCCCATCGTCCAGGGCCCGCAGACCGCCATGGTGGTCGGGCCCAAGGGCGAGGAGATCTGGACCGACCAGTACGGCCGGGTGAAGGTGCATTTCTACTGGGACCGGCACGACCAGTCCAACGAGAACAGCTCCTGCTGGATTCGCGTCTCCCAGTCCTGGGCCGGCAAGAACTGGGGCCACATCCAGATCCCGCGCATCGGCCAGGAGGTGATCGTCAGCTTCCTCGAAGGCGACCCGGACCGCCCGATCATCACCGGCCGCGTGTACAACGCCGAGCAGACCGTGCCCTACGACCTGCCCGCCAACGCCACCCAGAGCGGGATCAAGAGCCGCTCCAGCAAGGGCGGCACACCGGCCAACTTCAACGAGATCCGCATGGAGGACAAGAAGGGCGCCGAGCAGCTCTACATCCATGCCGAGCGCAACCAGGACATCGTCGTGGAGAACGACGAGACCCACTCCGTGGGCCACAACCGCACCAAGAGCATCGGCAACGATGAAGTGGCCCTGATCGGGCAGGACCGCCTGCGCGCTGTGAAACGTAACGACACCTTGATCGTCGGTGGGCTGAAGAGTGACAGCGTGAGCACCAGCTACCTGATCGAGGTTGGGGAGAATCTACGCCTGGTTTGCGGCAAGAGCGTGATCGAGCTGAACGCCAGCGGCCAGATCAACCTGTCCTGTGTCGCATTCAACTTCCACACCAGCGCGGATGCACAGATCAATACCGGCGACGTGCTCAACCTCAACATTGGCGGGGGCCCTGGGGCGCAACCGGACGGCCAGGGCGTGAAGGGCACCATCGATTCAGCAGTCGACACCCTCTTTCCACCCCCGAAAAGCACCCAGTGAAGCCAGCAGACACGAGTAGATAGCAACCATGTCGTACCAGATCCAAGAAGCACGCTTTGAGCTACCTCATTCCCCGGTGCTGGATGCCTCGATCAACATTCTCAAGTTTCCCGAACTGGGCACCTCGCTGATCATCAGCCGCAGCACCATCGGTCAGGATGAAACCCTGCAGAGCAATTTCGAGGCACAACTGAAGAAACTCCAGCAGCAAGTGCTGGAGTTGCGCTTCCACACACCAGCGAGAACACGGCTGGGCGTACAGGGAGAGGTTGAGGCAATCGAGTTGCAAAGCCAGTTCAGCAAGGGCAGCGAGCAGGTGTTCCAGTATCAGTTGGCATTCCTGAAGCCGGGCACACGCCAGATGATGGCGTTCAGCTACGTGAAACCGCAGCCGCTGGGTGCCGACGATGCGGCCTACTGGACGGCACTCAAGCAATCCTTCGTCTTCACACCCTGAGGTTCTATGTCCGACGCACTCTGGGCAGCCCGGGAGGGTGATGCCCTGCTCCACACCTCGATGATGGCGGACATCGTGGGAGGTGTGCTGGAGGTCGCGGCCAACGTCGCTATCACTGCGCTCGCTACGGCGGCCATCGTTGCGGCCACGGGCATCACCGTCGCCACGGGCGGCCTGGGCTGCTTCGTACTCGGCGCCGTGGTCGGTGTCGTGGTCGGGTTCACCATGAGCAAGACGGGTGCCGACAAAGGGCTGACCAACCTATGCGAGGGGATTGGCAACGCGCTGTTCCCACCCTCGGTGCAGGCCACTATCACCAGCGGCTCGCACAACACGTTCACCAACGGCATTCCCGCAGCACGGGCTGCCGGCAAGGTGTTGCCCGTCGCGCCAACTGGCGGTAGCGAAGGTGGCGGCGCCGAGCCCGGTTTCCTCGACATGGCCGGTGAGTTCTTCTCTCAGATGTGGCGCCCGACGGTGGCCTCTCCAGCGCCTGGTGCCCAGCCTTGTCCTCTCGATACGGTGTCCTGCACCAAGCATCCTCCGATGCCGGAGCAGTACATGGCCGAAGGCTCGAAAAAGGTCGCCATCAACGGTCAGCCGGCAGTGCGCAGCGGCGACCGGAGCACATGCGACGCCAAGGTCGTAGACGGCGGGCAGGTTTCACCGAACGTCCGAATCGGCGGTGACTCTGTCGTCGTCAGGGAGATTCGCAGCGGTAAAACACCAGGCGTCGGCCTGGCGGTCACCGCCCTGCTGATGCTCAGGGGCGGCGGTGCGAAGTTCCTCAGCCGATTGCCGTGCCTGGTGGTAGGCGGACTCGTCTCGTTCGGGACCTCCAAGGTGACTGCAGCCCTGGTGAGCGCCACTTCTGCCACGCCCAATCCGGTTCATGCCGCTACCGGCGCCAAGGTGCTGGGGCAGGACGACGACCTCGACTTCGAGATCCCCGGCCTGATCCCCCTGATCTGGCAACGTTTCTACAGCAGCCTGGACACCCGCACTACGGTGCTCGGGTTGGGATGGAGCACTCCGTTCGACGTCGAAATCCATCGCCGCCCCCATCCGGACGGCGGTGAGCACCTGCTGTATGTGGATGAGCAGGCACGCACCATCGACATGGGCCACATTGCCCTCGGCAGTGGTGTATTCAGCGCAGGTGAAGGGCTTGCGGTAAGACGCTCGGAGCAGGACCAGGTCCTTATCGAGACCGTCGATGGGCTCTATCGGCTGTTCGAGGCGGACCCCTTGGTTAGCGGTCGCTATCGACTCACCCAGTTGGGTGATCGCAACGACAACCGACAGAAACTGGAATACGCGGCCGATGGGCGGCTGGTCGCACTGAGCGACAGTGCGGGTTTCCAGGTCGTGCTCTTTGACTATGAGCCCGAAAACCCATCTCGTATCGCGAGCGTGACCCGCCTGCATGCAAGCCAGCAGCGCGAAACCCTGGTGCGCTACCGATACGACCTGAATGGACAGCTCGCAGAAGTCCATGGGCCGGATAATCAGCTCCTACGACGATTTCGCTATGAGCAGGGCCTGTTGGTGGAGCACCGCCGCCCGAGCGGGCTGACGTGCCATTACCAATGGCACAGCTTCCAGGGACCTCTTGGGCGGGAGCAACGTGTCGTGCGCCACTGGACCGACACGGGCGAGGACTACCGTATCGACTACGACCTCTCACAAGGTCTCACACGGGTTACAGACAGCCTGCAGCGAACCCGTCTGCATCACTGGAACGACCACTACCAGATCACGAGCTACACCGATGCGCTGGGGCAGACCTGGCAGTTCCAATGGAACGACGAGCGTCAACTGATCAGTGCGACCGACCCCCTGGGCGGTCTGTGGCGATATGCCTATGACGAATCGGGCAACCTGACGCAGCAAACAGACCCTCTGGGCCGCTGCATGGCCACCGAGTGGCTGCCCCACTGGTCGCTGCCGGTACTGGAGGTGGATACGGCTGGCCACGCCTGGCGCCTCGACTACGATGCCCGCGGCAATCTGGTCTGCGCCACGGACCCACAGGGTCGTGCCACGCGACATGAGTACGACGAGCGGGGCTTGCTCATCGCCACCCAGGACCCTGCCGGCAACCGGACGACGCTGCGCTGGAACGAAGCCGGACAGCTCGTCGAACAGACCGACTGTTCCGGGTATTCCACACGTTACGAGTACGATAGCCGCGGCCACCTGCGCACCCACATCGATGCCCAGGGTGAACGCACCTACTACCAGCACGATGCCCGAGGCAGGCTGCTGCAGTACCAATTGCCCGATGGGCGTCGCGGGCAACTGCAACGGGATGCTGCCGGACACCTGACAACCCAGGTAGACCCAGCGGGGCACACCATCGGCTATCTGCGCGACGCTCGGGGCAACGTGCAGCGGCGCACGGACGCACTGGGACACACTGTCACCTTTGCCTATGACGCCTATGGCCGCCTGTTGGAGCTGGCCAACGAAAACGGCGAGCGCTACCGCTTCGCATGGGATGCCGCCGACCGCCTCGTAGGGCAGCAAGCCCTCGACGGAAGCTCGCAACTGTATCGCTACGATGCAGCCGGCCAGGTGATCACCGTTCAGTACATGCCGTGCCAGGATGCGGCCAAGACCGCCGCCCCGATCATCCATGCACTGGAACGCGATGCAGTGGGCCGGCTGGTCGCCAAAGAGACCCGCGATGGCAAGACCCACTACCACTACGACCCGATGGACCGGCTTATCGAAGCCCGGTTCACGTCCGCCCAAGAGGACACGCGATCGGTTCGATTCAGCTACGACGAATTGGGGCGCTTGAAAGCTGAGCAAAGCGATAGTGGGAAGCTGGAATACAGCTACGACGAACTGGGCAACCTGACGGAAACCCTACTTCCCGACGGTCGGCGGATTCGTCGGCTTTACTACGGCAGTGGTCACCTGCAGATGCTCAGCGTGGGCGATCAACTGATCAGCCGCTTCGAGCGTGACCGGCTGCATCGAGAGGTGTTACGCACCCAGGGTCAACTGTCCACACGTACCGATTACGACCGCTGCGGTCGCATTCGCTCACGCCTGCGGCGGGTGGAAGGCCAGCCCCCACAGCTTCCTCCGATGGCTGGGAAATGGTTTGAGTACGATGCAGCCGATAACCTGACCAAGCGCATGGAGCAGGACGGCTCGGCAAAGCGCGTGCTGTCCCATGCGCTTCACTACGATGCCAATGGACGCCTTGTCGCCAGCCAGGCTCAAGGTATCGGGCTCGACGAGACCTTTAGCTACGATGCAGCGGCCAACCTGCTCGATGGTGCCAACGGTTCAGCGGGGCTGGTCCGGCACAACAGAATCCTTACCTACCAGGACAAGCGCTACCGCTATGACGCCTTTGGTCGGCTATGCGAGAAGCGCAGCGGTAGCCGATTGGTGCAGCAATTTCGCTACGACGACGAACACCGGCTGATAGAGGTGACCAGCCAGGACGGTTTGAGCCTTACCCGTACCGAAATGCAATACGACCCATTGGGGCGCCGGACAGCCAAGCTCCACAAAACCGAACAAGGCGCCCTGCTCTCGACCACCCACTTCCTATGGGAAGGGCTGAGGCTGTTGGCCGAGACGCGCAACGGCACCTCCAGCCTCTACTTGTATGAAGGAACCGGCTACATGCCGCTGGCTCGTCTTGACGGCCAGGACAGTAGTGCTCAGGTGCGCTATTACCATTGCGACCCCAATGGCATGCCCCAGCAAGTCACGGATACCTCGGGCAAGTGCGTCTGGCAGGCCTACTACAGCGCCTGGGGCGCTACCCTGCAGGAGCAGTCGGAGCCTGCCTTCATCGAGGGGCAGAATCTCCGTTTTCAAGGCCAGTACCTGGACCGGGAAACGGGCCTCCACTACAACACGTTCCGTTTCTACGATCCGGATATCGGCCGCTTCACCAGTCCAGACCCGATTGGTTTGAGCGGTGGCGTCAACCTCTACCAGTACGCGCCCAACCCATCGGGATGGGTCGACCCATGGGGGTGGGAGGTCTGTCGGCTCTCCAAGGCAGACAAGGCCAAGATGGGGCCAGCACCTGCGGGAATGGTGAATCCGCATAGGCACCACCTGGTCAGGGAGAAAGCACCCAGAAGTTGGTCGGCAGCCAATCAGAAGCTGGTGACTGACTCGCAAGACATCCTCAAGAAGCACGGGATCGGCCTCAACGACGACCTTCGCAACTTCACCTGGGCCCAGAACGGTGGCGGCGCACACACCATTGCAGCAGCCAAGCACACACACTCAGTCCTGTTGAAAGCCGATCAGGCAGGAGGACTGAGCGCCGTGGAGACGGCTCTGCAGGGATTGGCCACTAATGCATCGAAAGGAATTTTCTTTTGACCAGCGAACTGGAAAAACTCTACGACGACAACGCCCCCGCCCTCGCCGCGCTCTACACGCACATCGAAGGGGCCGACCTGACGGCCGTGCGCGCCGCCCTGGAGGCCCACCCGCAGTGGCTGGCCGTGCCCCTCTTCGGCCTGGCCAGCCAGGGGACGCTGCTGCACCTGGCGGCTCGCCATGGCTGCCTGGAGATCGTCGACTACCTGGTGAAGAAGGGGCTCGACACGGGGGTTCTCGATGGCAGCCACGGCACGCCGCTGGTCGATGCGGCGGGCGCGGGTCACCTCGCGACGGTGCGCTGGCTGCTGGATAACGGCGCGGCGGTGGACGGCGATTGCAGGGGCATCCTCACGCCGCTCATCGCCGCGGCCGTAGGCGGCCACAGTGAGGTGGCTGCGCTGCTGGTGCAGCACGGTGCCGACCTCGACCGCCTGCACCTGCGTCTCAACCAGACCGCTCGCGATACGGCGCTGGTCTGGGGTCATGGGGCGCTGGCGGGGTGGCTGGCTGAACAGGGCGGGCACTGTGCGCAAGAGCAGATGGACTACACCCGGGTACGTGGCAGCGGGATCTTCGAGCACATCTTCGAGCGGGTCGGTTTCGTCCTCACGCCCTGCCCCAGCCAGAGGCTGTGCGGGCAGGATATCGACCTGCGGACGGCACTGGTCGGCAACGGCCGGGCCCACAAGCTGCTGTTCACCCTAGGGGTGCACGTTTCCCAGCCGAGCATCGAGCTGATGGTCGCCCTGCCCTACGACTGGCCGCTGAACCGCGCGGCCATCACGGCAGACCTGCCTTGCGCCTTCCCCGCCCAACTGCTCTGGCGTGCAGCGCAGGCACGCCTCGAAGGCGAGGCGATCCGCGAGGGTTGGCTGGCCGAGCGCGGGGATGAACGCTTCCGCGACCTGCCCTGGCCGGAGGGTGTCGATGCCATGGTGGCGGTGGACTACCGCTTTCCGCCCGCCACCGAGGGCGCGACCGAAGGCGAGGTGACGCTGTTGCTGCTGGTGCCCATGGGCTATCCCCGTGCAGGGCGGCCTACGCCAGAGAAGCTGGCGGACTGGGCCGGCAAGAAACGCGCGGCCAGTTGGAAGGCGGTGGCGATCAAGGCCTGACCAGTTGCGCCGGGCTCACCCCGATTCGCTGGGCACCAGGTCCGGCCCGCCCAGCCGCTCTCGCAGGTGCAGCGAGGCGCGCAGCAGCGCTCCCCAGATCCCGTCGGCGCTGCTCCAGGGGGCACCGGCCCAGCGGGTATCGGCTACCAGCGCCGTGCGTGCCCGCTCGATGCACACCTTGAGCGTCACCACGACGGGCTCCAGTCTCCAGTCGAACAGCGGGATGCTTTTCCCCACCTGGGCATAGCGGTATTCCCAGATCCAGGCATGGACGCAATAGATGGCGCGGTTGTGGTCAGGATGCCCAGCGAGCAACGCCAGGCAGGCACCCGTCAGGCGTTCCCCCAGTTCCGGGTCAGCGCTCTCGCGCCAGTACGGCAACAGCAGTGCCTCGAACGCGGCGCCGAAGTTCTGTGGCTCCTCATGCTCGGCGCGCGCCTCGTGGAAATACGGCGGCTCGCCAAGCAGGAAGGCACCCAGGGCGTCGCGGGCCAGCGCCTGGCTCAGCACTCTGCCAGGCTCACGTCGGCTCGCCCCGCGGCGTAGCCACAGGTTCCAGCAGCAGGTGATCGAGGGCGCGGGCGCGGCAGGCGCGGACCATGGGCAGCGCGCTTTCCAGGTCGCGGCGGTAGCGCTCGAAGGACTCGCGGGTGATGGCGTAGCGCTCTTCGTAATCGACCAGGCCATTGTTCACCGGGATGGACAGGTAGTAACGGTCGCCGCCTTCTTCGACCCCCAGGGCGAACCGGTGCCGGGGGCTGAACACCACGTCACGCCAACTCACTCGGGGCGCTCCAGGGCGACCAGGGCGCGGTGGTAGCGGGCGACGCGGGCCAGGTCGGCCTCGCCCAGTTCGGGCAGGCGGGTGACATCGAGGTTGTCGCGGATGTCTTCGCGCTTGACCCGCCGGGCCAGGTTGTTGGGACGGATGCGCTCGATGAAGGTCTCGTAGGTCTCGCCTTCACGGCGGCTGAGGCAGTCGACGGCCTGAACGACGGTCTCGGGGATGCCGAGGATGCGCAGGTCCTCGAGCTTGACGTCGCCATCCTCGACCACGTCGTGCAGCACGGCCGCCATCTGCGCCTCAGGGTCATCGAAGCGCAGCATCAGCCGCAGGGGGTGCAGCACATAGGCCCGTCCGGCCTTGTCCCGTTGGCCGGCATGGACACGGCAAGCCAGGGCAATGGCGGTTTCCAGTGGGGTATTCATTCCTTGGGCTCCTCTGTGAAGGGCGCGGAGATTAGCAGCCTGAAACCTGCCTTGCCGGAACTGAGACACGCCACGCAGCCTTGGCGGCATCCGATGGACAGCCTCCGGGGGCTGCTCTAAAACGGTTGCCGGCCCTGCTCGCCAGCGTGCAGCCCAGGCTACGCAAGGATTCGCGGATATCGGAAAAAACGCTCGGCAACGGCCTCGTCTGCTACAACTTCGACCAGGGTTTTCCCGCCCTCCCGGCTTGCCGGGCAAGTCGATTTCCTGGCGACGGGCCGCTGACGCGGAACCACGCCCCGGCGGTGGCATACGAGGCAAGGAAGGCGATGCAAATCACTCAATCGGCCCGCATGGCGAAAGTCAGCAGCCCCCTGGGCGCCAACGTCCTGGTACTGGAACGGCTGGACGGCCATGAACAACTGGGTCGCCTGTTCGACTACGAACTGAGTCTGGTTTCAGAAAACCCCGCCATCAAGCTCGACGCATTGCTGGGCAAGCCCATGGGGC
>NZ_LYSP01000080.1:0-9818 GCF_001728945.1 Pseudomonas sp. ENNP23 | reverse complement strand
TTTTTCTATCCACCAATTGCGTTCGCCGTGACCACGCAGGGTGGACCGATGAAGCGCGGTCCCCCTACGTCCTGGCAAGGATCACCTTTGCCGTGATGAGAAGTCCGACGCCCTATCTGACCTCGCGTCGCTACGGCAAATGGACATGGAATTTCCCACGCAGGCACCGTCGTAGCCCGGGCTTCAGCCCGGGGAATCCGCGCGCAAGACGCCCGGCCCGTTCCGCCAGCAAACGCGCAGGGGCCCGCATCCGAGACAGTCATGTGGCGTGGAGAAGGGCGGCAGCGCGCCGGGGTCAGTCGATGACCACCAGCGCGGGGTACTCATGCAGGCTGGCTGCGGTGATGTCCGCCAGGGCGCGGACCACGGCGATGGGGTCGTCGAGGCGGTAGTTGCCGGTCACCGCGCGCTCGCCCAGGCGCTCGTCGGTGTTGATGATCCAGCCGGGGTAGTAGCGCCGCAGCTCCGCCAGCACCTCGCGCAGCGGACAGTCCTGGAACACCAGGCGCCCACGCACCCAGGCCAGGTCCCCGGCGTCCAGGCGGCGCCGATCACTGAAACCACCCGGGCCGATGCGCACGCTGTCGCCGGCAGCCAGGCTCATGCGTGCGTCGCTGCGGCGGGAACGCAGATCCAGTTCGCCGCGCTCCACGCTGACCTCGGCTTCGTCCCCCAGGTAGCGCACGGCGAAAGCGGTGTCGCGCACCGACAGGCTCACGGGGCCGGCCTCTACCTCGAAGGGGCGGTTAGGGTCCTTGGCCACGTTGAAATAGGCCTCGCCCTGCAGCAACCGGGCGCTGCGCTGGGTGGAGTCGATGTCGGCGGCAAAGGCCGTGCGGGTGTTCAGCAACACCCGTGAACCGTCGGCCAGCTCCACGGTCTGGCGCTGACCGGTGGCGGTCAGGTGGTCGGCCTGCACGCGCAAGACCAGCTCGTTGTGAAAACCCACGCCCACCGCCAGCAGCACCGCAGCCGCCAGGCCCCACAACGGGCGCAACCGGCGGTTGGCACGGGGGCGGGCGAGGGTGGGTTCCAGCCGGGCGGCAGCCTCACCCAGCAGCGGGGCGTTCCACATCCGCCGCGCGGCCTCGAAGGCACGGGCGTGCTCGGGGGATTGTGTGCGCCAGCGTTCGAAGCGCTGGCGGCACTCGTCATCGGCCTCGTCCAGCAGGATCAGCCAGTCCAGCGCCTCGCCCAGGCAGGCCGGGTCCACCGCTGGATGGGCATCGGAAGCAGGGCGGTGTTCGTCGGGCACGGGCGCGTCCTCGGGGCGTGGGGCGCCTATTCTTGTCGAACCCGGGCAGGAGCGAAACCCTGTCATGTGGGCGGGTCCAGCCGGCTCATCAGGGTGATGCACAGGGTCATGATCAGTTTCAGTTCCTTCTGCACCGTGCTGGGCGAGACGCCGAGCTGTTCGGCGATCTCGCCGTAGCTCAGGCCATGCAGGCGGCTGAGCACGAAGGTCCGCTGCTGGCGGGGCGTCAACTGACCGAGGGTGTCGCCCAGGCGCTCCAGCAGGCGCTCGGCATGCAGGCCGTCCTCGGTGGAGGAAGTGGGGGCCGCCACGGCCTCGATCACCGCCTCGGGCACGTCCTCCAGCAGCGTCCGTGACTGCATGCGCACGCGCCGCAGGTGATCCAGGGCCAGGTTGCGCCCGGTCTGGAAGAGGAACGGCTCCAGATGGTCGATGGGCCGCTCGTGGAGGGTCCGCGCCACCCGCAGGTAGGTTTCCTGCACCAGGTCCTCGGCCACGCTTGGGCTCTTCACCATGCGGGCCAGGGTGCGCAACAGCGGCATGCGCTGGGCGAGGAATACGGCATCGAGGTTGGAAGGGGTCACTGCGACATCCGGCCACCAGAAAGCCGCAAATGATAATTGCTTTTATTTGTGTTGGATAGCGGCCCACTCAGCCCCGCTTGCGCTGCCCTGGCGCCTCCGCCTCCGCCGTGCGTGCATCGTCCAGGCGGCGTGTGTCGCTGCGTACCTGGGCGTGACTGATCAGGGCGAAGATCAGGCTGCCGCCGACGATGTTGCCCGCCAGGGTGGGGCCGGCGAAGTCGAGCCAGAAGGCTGCCCAGTCGAGGTGCCCGGCGAACACCAGGTAGGACACCTCCGCCGAGCCGACCACGATGTGGGTGAAGTCCCCCAGGGCCATCAGGTAGGTGACGAGGATGATCAGCAGCGGCTTGGCGCTTTCCTGGGAGGGGATCATCCACACCAGGGTGGCGATCATCCAGCCGGACACGATGCCCTTGGCGAACATCTGCCCGTTGTCGTTCTCCATCACCTTGCGGCCGATGCCGAGGAAGGCACGGTCCGTGGCGCCGTCGAAGATCGGCAGATGCAGCATCACCCAGGCCACCAGCAGGGTGCCGGCCAGGTTGCCCGCCAGCACCACGCTCCACAGGCGCAGCAGACGGCCGAGGTTGTGCAGGGTGGGCTGGCTCATCAGCGGCAGCACGGCGGTCAGGGTGTTCTCGGTGAACAGCTGCTGGCGCGCGAGGATCACCGCCAGGAAGCCCGCCGAGTAGCCCAGGCTGGCGATCACCTGGCTGGCAGGGGTGTCCGGCAGGCGCGCATGCAGCAAGCCCATCGCCATCAGCGACAGGCCCATGGTCAGGCCCGCCGCCAGGGCCGACCACCACAGTGCGGCGGCCTTGCGCTCCAGTTCCTGGTCGCCCTGGGTACGGATGATCTCGTGGAGCACCGCCGCACGGGGCGGCTGGTTCTCGTTCACGTCCTGGCGTTCGCGGGGGGACAGCCCCGGTGTCTTGCCGTCTTCGCTCATGGCGGGCTCCTGCAGGTGATGCAGGGTTGATCCTCGCAAGCGGTGATTGGTTCGGCTGCGTTTCGTGCCGCTCGGCGGCTGGTGGAAGGGCCCGCCGCTGGCTAGGATGGCGGCCTTTTTACGGAGGCCCGCGATGGACACGCGCTACCTGATCGACATGCGCCTGAAGGCCGACAAGGCCGAGGGCCGCCGCGACTACCCCTATTCGCTCCCTGCGGTCAGGCACCTGGGGCGCCTGGAGTTCAGCCCCACCGTGACCTTCCTGGTGGGGGAGAACGGTTCGGGCAAGTCCACCCTCATGGAGGCGCTGGCGGTGACCCTGGGCTTCAACCCCGAGGGAGGCACCCGCAACTTCAACTTCGGCACCTGGGCTTCCCACTCCGAACTGCACCAGGCCCTGCGGGTCGGCAAGGGCGTGCGCCGCGCCCGCGACGGGTTCTTCCTGCGGGCGGAGAGCTTCTTCAACGTCGCCACCGAGATCGAGCGGATGGACGCCGAGCCCGCCCCGGCGCCGCCGGTGATCGACTCCTACGGCGGGCTCTCGCTGCACGAGCAGTCCCACGGCGAATCCTTCTTCGCGCTGATGATGAATCGCTTCGGCGGCAAGGGCGTCTACCTGCTGGACGAACCCGAGGCCGCGCTCTCGCCCCAGCGCCAGTTGGCGATGCTGGCGCGCATCCACGACCTGGTGAAGGACGACTCGCAGTTCGTCATCGCCACCCACTCGCCGATCCTCATGGCCTACCCGGGCGCCTGGATCTACCAGTGCGGCCCCCAGGGCTTCGAACGGGTGGACTACGACGACACCGAACACGTGCGGGTGACCCGGGGCTTTCTCGCCAACCCCGCGCGCACGCTGCGCACCCTGCTGGATTGAACCAGCCCGCGACCCACGGACGGCCCCGACCATGGACGACCTGTTTCCCAACCCCTTCCTGCTGGCCGGTGGCGCACTGAGTGCGCTCGCCGCGCTGCTGCACCTCGGCTGCATCCGCTACGGCGCGCCCTGGTACCGCTTCTTCGGCGCCGGTGAGCGCATGGCGCGCCTGGCCGAGGCCGGCAGCCCGTTCCCCACGCGGGTGACCCTGGGCATCACCCTGGTGCTCGGCCTGTTTGCGCTGTACGCGGTCTGCGCCGGGCTCGGCCGGCTGCTGCCCCTGAGCCGCCTGGTCCTGGGCGGGGTCGCCGCCGTCTACCTGCTGCGCGGGGTCGGCGGGCTGGCGCTGATCCCTGTCGGGCTCGGCCGCAGCCCGGCATTCTGGCTGTGGAGTTCGCTTATCTGCCTGGCCCTCGGCGGTTTGCACCTGGCGGGAATGCTGCAGGTCTGGCCGGCGCTCTGAGGCTGTTTCCAGGCGCGCCAGGCTGACGGCCCGGGGCGCGTGATGGCGGTGTGCCCATCCAGCGTTAAGCGGGAAATGCCGCCCCGCAGCGTCAGGGCGTTCGATCCGTCTTGCACCGCTTTTCCTACAGGCCCGACAGGGCCTGCGCCACAGGCGGCCCGGCATCCACCGGCCGCCTTCGCTTCGGTTCCGCCTCTTTCGCGTCGCCTCCTGAACAGGGCTGGGCCCTGTGCTAGAACCCGGAGCCAGTTCAGTGACCGGAGGGGTGCGAAATGAAGGGATTGTCCATCAAGCAGAAGATTCTCGGGCTGGCCATGTTGCCACTGCTGTTGCTCGCGCTGGCCGGCGCCTGGACCGGTTTCGACCAGGCCCGTGACCTGCGCGACCTGGGGCGCGACACCCTGCGCCAGTCGCTGCTGGATGCGCGCCGCGACCAGTTGGCCAACTACATGGAACTGGCCCTGTCCGCCGTCGAGCCGGCCCTTGCGCGGGGCGAGCCGGAGCGGGCCAAGGACCTGCTGCGCGCCCTGCGCTTCGACGGCGACAGCGGCTACTTCTTCGTCTACGACACCCACGGCGTGCAGGTGGTCAGCGGCGACAACCCCTCGCGGGAAGGCAACGACTACTGGAGTTCCAGCACCCCGGACGGACGCGCCCTGGTGCAGGAGTACATCGAGGCCGCCAAGCATGGTGGTGACTACCTGGAATACGGCTGGACCAAGCCGGGCCAGGACGCCCCATCCCCCAAGCTCGCCCACGTCGTCCCCGTGCCCGGCACCGACTGGGTGCTGGGCACCGGCTTCTACATCGACGACCTCGACGCCCTGGTCGCCGCCCTCGACCAGGAGTTCGCCGAAGCCTTGCGCCAAAGCCTGCTGCGCGGCGGCTTCTCCGTCGTCCTGCTGCTCGGCCTGGTGGTGGGGCTGGTGATGCTGCTGGTGCGCAGCATTCATGCACCGCTGGGCCAGGCCGTCTCCACCATGGAGGACATCGCCCGGGGCGAGGGCGACCTGACCCGCCGGCTGGACGAATCCAGCGGCCATGAACTCGGCGCCCTGGCCACCTCCTTCAACCGCTTCGCCGAACAGGTGCGCCACCTGGTGCGGCAGACCCGCGAGTCCTCCGACACCCTGGGCCGCGCCAGCGAAGAGCTGGAAGCCTTCATGGCCGGCATCGGCCAGGGCATCGACACCCAGCACCGCGAGAGCGGCCAACTGGCCACCGCCACCGAGGAAATGTCCGGTGCGGCCCAGCAGATCGCCGGCAGTGCCTCCAGCGCCGCCCAGGCCGCCCGTGATGCCGAGCACCGGGTGGACGAGGCACGCAGCCTGGTGGGCGGCGCCACGGCGGAAATCTGCGGGCTGGAAGGCCAGGTGGCGGAAGGCGTCGCCACCATCCGCCAGCTCGGCAGCGAGTCCGAGCACATCGGCGGGGTGCTGGACGTGATCCGTGGCGTGGCCGAGCAGATCAACCTGCTGGCGCTCAACGCCGCCATCGAAGCGGCCCGTGCCGGCGAGCAGGGGCGTGGGTTCGCCGTGGTGGCGGACGAAGTACGCACCCTGGCCGGCCGCACCCAGAGCAGCACGGCGGAAATCCAGGGGATGATCGAGCGCCTCCAGGGCGGCGCCCGCGAGGCCATCGCCGTCATCGAACAGATCCGCCAGGGCTGCGCCCGCAGCGTCGCCGAAGTGGCCCGGGTCGGTCAGGCCCTGGAGGCCATCAGCGAGGCCGCCGGCATCATCAACGGCATGAACGCGCAGATCGCCGACGCCGCTGCCGAGCAGACCCGGGTCTGCGAATCGATCAACCACAACGTGCACCAGATCGTCACCATCGCCCAGCACACCGCCGAGAGCAGCCACACCGCCAACGGCATCACCCAGCGCCTGGCCGAAATGGCCGGCGGCCTGCAGCGCCTGGTAGGACGCTACCGCGCCGATTGAGCGTTGCGCGCCGCCAGCGCTTCGATGGCCCGCACCCCGGCGCGCATCCGCGCCACGGCGGCGGAATTGGCCGAATGCACATGGATGTGCGGCGGCACGAACCCCCGCAGCGCCACCGCCTCCTCGATCCACAGGATCACGTCGTAGCCGGTGCCACGCTGGTCATCGCCCAGGTCGTGGTCCAGGCTCAGTTCGCTGACCTGGCCGGTCTCCAGCAGCGCGATCACCTCATCCGGCCACCAGGCACGGACCCAGCCCTCAGGCGTGGCGCGTTCGTCGTCCAGATAGACCTTCATCGCTCAGGCCCCTGTTGACCAGCTGTAGAGCAGCCAGGCGTTACGGGTTTCGCATAAATAGAGCTTCTCGTTCCAGCTGTCCTGCAAGGCCAGCACCGGTACTGTCAGCTGCTCGGGGAGGATTGGTGTATCCAGCGGCTGCGGCTGGCCGTCGAGGAAGATCCCCCAGTAGTCGCTGTGGTACGGGCGTCGGGTGTCGGCGCGTCGCTCGAGAATTGCGTTGCGGATGGCATCCCCCATGCTGGTGATCTCCAGGGTCGCTTCCTGCGGGTTGATGCTGGTAGGGCGGGCATCGACGAGCTGCGGTAATAGCCAGTGCTTTATCAGGTCGTCGACATGCTCTGGAGTCGTTTCCTCCATCGCCCATTCCTGCACCCGGTGTAATTCGTGATTGAGCAGCGCGACCAGTGCCTGGGCAGACGTCGCACCGCTCGATCTGGCGCAGTGGTAAAGCCTGGCGTCGCACAGGCCTTCGTCGAAGGTGCGGAACTCCAGCGTCTCCACCCGGATGGCTAAGGCATTCAGAAGGTGCTGGCGCATCAGGCCAGGTGTGGTGAGCAGTTCGTCTACAAGAAAGCGGTTCACTTCGATTCCATTCGGTGTGCAGTCAGTCGGGCTTCGGGCGAGGCCGCGCAGTTTAACGTGTGCAGCAACGGGCTACACACGCTCCGTCTAAATCCCCACCTTCACCCATCGTCTTCTGTGCACACGGCCGGTATGCGCCACACGCACCCGGCCCGGAGCCAGATGCCACTTTCATCGAGGGTCGAAGGATGCACGTCGCCACCAGCCTCACCACCAGCCAGCCGCACGCCGTTGCCGAAGACGAGACGCTCTACCAGTTCGAAACCTCACCGCTGCTGGCCCGCCAGGCCCGGCAGGAATCCAATGCCCGCAGCTACCCCCGGCGCATCCCCCTGGCGCTCAAGCGCGCGCGTGGGCTGTATGTCGAGGACGTCGAGGGCCGCACCTTCATCGACTGCCTCGCCGGTGCCGGCACACTGGCCCTCGGGCACAACCACCCGGTGGTGATCGACGCCATCCGCCAGGTACTCGACGACGAGCTGCCGCTGCACACCCTCGACCTCACCACCCCGGTGAAGGACCAGTTCGTCCAGGACCTCTTCGGCCTGCTGCCCGAGGGCCTGGCCCGCGAGGCGAAGATCCAGTTCTGCGGCCCCACCGGCACCGATGCCGTGGAAGCCGCGCTGAAGCTGGTGCGCACCGCCACCGGGCGCAGCACCATCCTCTCGTTCCAGGGTGGCTACCACGGCATGAGCCAGGGCGCCCTGGGGCTGATGGGCAACCTCGGGCCGAAGAAGGCCCTGGGCGCCGTGCTCGGCAATGGGGTGCAGTTCGCCCCCTATCCCTATGACTACCGCTGCCCCTTCGGCCTGGGTGGCGAGGCTGGCGTGCGCGCCAACCTGCATTACCTGGAGAACCTGCTCAGCGACCCCGAGGCCGGCGTGCTGCTGCCGGCGGCGGTGATCGTCGAAGCGGTGCAGGGGGAGGGCGGCGTGGTGCCGGCGGACATCGAGTGGCTGCGCGGCCTGCGCCGCATCACCGAGAAGGCCGGCGTGGCGCTGATCGTCGACGAGATCCAGAGCGGCTTCGGCCGCACCGGCAGGATGTTCGCCTTCGAGCACGCCGGCATCATTCCCGACGTGGTGGTGCTCTCCAAGGCCATCGGCGGCAGCCTGCCGCTGGCGGTGATGGTCTACCGTGAGTGGCTCGACGCCTGGGGGCCGGGCGCCCACGCCGGCACCTTCCGTGGCAACCAGATGGCCATGGCCGCCGGCTCGGCGGTGATGCGCTACCTCAAGGAGCACGACATCCCCGCCCACGCTGCCGCCATGGGCGAGCGCCTGGCCGGCCACCTGCGCGAACTGCAGCGCGACTACCCGCAACTGGGCGACATCCGCGGACGCGGGCTGATGCTCGGCGTGGAACTGGTGGACCCCACCGGCACGCCGGACGCCCTCGGCCACCCGCCCACCTACAGCGCCCTGGCCTCGCGCCTGCAGGCCCAGTGCCTGAAGCGCGGGCTGATCCTCGAACTGGGTGGCCGCCACGGCAGCGTGGTGCGCTTCCTGCCGCCGCTGATCATCACCGCCGACCAGGTGGACGAAGTCGCCCGCCGCTTCGCCCGGGCCCTGGCCGCAGCGTTGCAGGAAGCGGCCTGAGGCCGCCGGGAGATCGCCATGAGCACCTTGCTGGAACTCCTCGCCCGGCCCCTGCTGCCGGGCGCGGGCAACCTGCCGCTGCTGGTCCAGGCCCCGGAGCCGGGGCTGGACCTCAACGAGGCGCTGGAGCCGATCCGCGAGCTGGTGGACCGCCACCTGCTCAGCGCTGGCGGCATCCTCTTCCGCGGGTTCGACGTGGGCGGCGCGGAAGCCTTCCGCCGCTTCGCCGCGGGCTTCGGCCACCCGCTGCTGAACTACGAGTTCGGCTCCACCCCGCGCACCAACGTCACCCAGGGCGTGTACACCTCCACCGAGTACCCGCCGCACCAGAAGATCCCGCTGCACAACGAACAGGCCTACACCCGCGAATGGCCGATGAAGATCTGGTTCTACAGCATGGTCGCCGCCGAGACCGGAGGCGAAACGCCCATCGCCGACAGCCGCGAGGTGTTCCGCCGCATCGACCCGCGCATCCACGATCGCTTCACCCGCCACGGGCTGATGTACGTGCGCAACTTCGGCAACGGCCTCGACGTGCCCTGGGAGCAGGTGTTCAACAGCGACGACCCGGCGGTGGTGGAAGCCTACTGCCAGCGCCACCGCATCGCCTGCGAATGGAAAGAGGACGGCGAACTGCGCACCCGCCAGGTGTGCCAGGCCGTCGCCCGCCACCCACGCACCGGGGAGGACGTCTGGTTCAACCAGGCGCACCTGTTCCACGTCTCCAACCTCCCCCCGGAGGTGCGCGAGAGCCTGCTGGAGATCGTCGAGGAAGAGGACCTGCCGCGTAACGTCTACTACGGCGACGGCTCGCCCATCGAGGACGCCATCCTCGACGAAGTGCGCGGCGTGCTCGACGACTGCACCATCGCCTTCCCCTGGCAGGAAGGCGACGTGATGATGCTCGACAACATGCTCGCCGCCCACGCCCGCAGCCGCTTCACCGGCGCACGCAAGGTCATCGTCGCCATGGCCGAGGGGCATGGAGCCGATTGATCGGCTCACCCAAGAGAAGGGTGAGAGCAATCTGGTGCGCATTCCGGGGTATTTCCGGGATGGAAGGGTTGGGCAGGGACAAGGGCCCCTTCAGAAGGCTGAGCGTAATCGTTGCAGAGGGGGTTGAGCGGCATGGATGCCGCGAGAGACGCGTCAGGCCATGGATGGCCTGTCGCGGCGTACCCCCGGCGCAATGATGTAGCGAGGGTAGTTTGGCGAAGCCAAACCCGCATGTAGGGGCCAGACCTTTTGGTTTCTTTTGGGGCGATTGC
>NZ_LYSP01000079.1:0-9872 GCF_001728945.1 Pseudomonas sp. ENNP23 | reverse complement strand
CGCGGGCAGCAGGTTTTCCACTCATGGGGCACGTCCCTGTATCCGGTGACTGAAACTCGACACGGCTGGCCTATGGCCTTAAGGGATCTCAAAACCAAAGCCCCACTGACCGCTTCGAGACGAGCGCCGGAACCTAGCAGACCTAACCTGCGCAACTTCTTGCGCAGCACCGCGCTAACCCTCGCGACTGCTGGCACAGCAAATTCTGTAAGTATTTATTTCTGATCATTTAGAGCCGTGCGAGAGTGTTTGCCACGACAGATTCAAGGTGGGTCCGCGTTAATTCCGAACACGCGGCATCGGCTCCTCTGCGTCGACACGGCGGCCATGAGTACTGTCGTCGTGGAGAGTCCGGGCAGGGTCTTGCACGACCCTGCCCGGCGCTTGACCGAGCCTGCCGATGCGGATCAGGCAGCGGCGATGATGGCCTTGAGCACGCTGCGGAAGGTCTCCACCTGTTCGGCGCTGAACTGGCTGAAGACGCTGTCCTGCTGCTCCTGGGCGATGCTCCAGAGCGCTTCGGCCTGTTCCACGCCCAGCGGCGTGAGGGCGTAGCTGCCGCCCTGCTCCACCACCATGTCCTTGCGCCGGAGGATGGCGGCCGCTTCCTCGATCTCGCGCCTGGGCATCGCCACTTCGCGCTGCAGGCCGCACTCGTCGAGGCCGGCGTCGTTCTCCAGCACCATCAGCATGCGCGCCTCGCTGGTGCGCAGGCCGGTGGACAGCTGGCGCGGCTGGTAGGCGGCCTGGTAGCTGCGCAGGGCCTGGGTCATGAGGTAGTAGAGGTTGTGCCGCAGGCGGCCCTGGAAGGCGCTGGTGGCGGGGCGCTCCTCTTCCTTGCGGGTCATCCGCGCATGGGGCAGGACCATGGAATAGGCGCCCTGGTGGTAGAGCAGCGGGGAGCGGCCGAAGTCATCGAAGGCCACCACCTTGCCGATCAGGATCCAGTGATCGCCGCCCTCGATCTGCGCCCACTTCTCGCACTGGAAGCGCGCCGAGCAGTCGGCGAACAGCGGGGAGCCGCCGAGGCCGACCTCGTGCTCGAAGCCGGCGAACTTGTCGTCCTTGGAGCGGGCGAAGCGGTTGGACAGGTCGATCTGGTCGGCGGCGAGGATGTTCACCGCGAAGTGGCTGGCCGCCTCGAACACCGGCAGGCTGCCGGAGCGCTTGTCGATGCTCCAGAGGATCAGCGGCGGGTCAAGGGACACGGAGTTGAAGCTGTTGGCGGTGACGCCGGCCTTCTCGCCCGAGGCGGTGGCGGCGGTGACGATGGTCACGCCGGTGGCGAAGTTGCCCAGCGCGCGACGGAAGTCGCGCGGGTCGAAGCACGCTTGGGTAGTCATAGTCGTCTCGCTGGCCGCCCTGCTGGCGAGGGCGGCGTTCTTGTTATCGGGTGGCGGGGTCAGACCATGCTCGGGTCCGGCTCCAGGCCCATCAGCTCGCGGCCGAGGATCTGCGCGCAGACGTCGTAGTCGGTGTAGGCGTGGGCGCCGGTCATGTGCGAGTCACGGAACAGGCGCTGCATCTCGTTGCCCTCGAACCAGGCGGTGCCGCCGGCGGCTTCGAACAGGCGGTCCACGGCCTGGATGCACATCTTCACGGCGTAGGCCTGGTTGGTGCGCCAGTAGGCCAGGGTCTCGCGGCTCGGGTACTCGTGGCGCTCGCCGTGGGCGGCGTGGTCCTGCCAGGTCTTCTCCAGGAAGGCGCGGGCGGCGGCCACCTGATGGGTCGACTCGGCCAGGCGCATCAGCGCCGGGGTGGCGGTGCCGACGCTGGCGCCGGTGTAGGCCCGCACGCGGTTTCTGGTCTTCTCCTTGAAGGCCTCCAGCATGCGCTCGGCGATGCCCAGGCTGATGGAGGCGAAGCCGCTGGCGAAGTATGGGCGGTATGGGGTGTAGAAGATCTTGCTGTCGGGGTACAGGCCGAAGCCGGCGGAGCGGCCTTCCATCATGTCCTTGGCGGCCTGGATGCGGTGGTTAGGGACGAAAGCGTCCTTGATCACCAGGGTCTTGGTGCCGCTGCCGCGCATACCGGCGGCGAACCAGTCGTCACGGATCGCGTAGTCGCTGCGCGGCAGCACGGCGAAGCAGTAGACCAGCTCACCCTCGGCGTTCTGCCGGCGGCAGCCGACGATGGCCCACTCGGCGTGGTCGCAACCGCTGCTCCAGCCCATTTCGCCGTTGAAGCGCACGCCGCCGTCCACTTCCTCGATGCGGCCGAAGGGGGCGATGGAGCTGCTGGCGGTGGCGTCCGGGTCCTTGCCCCAGATTTCGTCCTGCAGTTGCTTGGGGAACATCGCCAGTTGATGGCTGTGGGTGCACAGCAGGCTGAAGGCCCAGGCGGTGCTGGCACAAGCGCCGGCCAGGGCGATGACGCACTCGGTGAACTCCGGCAGGGATATCTCCAGGCCACCGTAGGCGCGGGGCTGGAAGGCACGGTGCATGCCGATGCCCTTGAGCATGGCGATGTTCTCGGCGGGGACCATGCGATCACGCTCGGCCTGGGCGGCATTGGCGGCGATGGCAGGGAGGATTTCCCGCAGTGCGTCGAGCAGGGGATTTGTCTTTTTCATCTGGAGGCCCTGGTTATTGTTGGTCGCAGGCAGGCGCTACCGCGAACGCTCCGGAACACCCGGCATGCGTGACATGCGGTCTGACTACCCGGTGGGGTTCGGGCACATTATGAAGATATGAACGATCCCCCTGAATGGACGTTCCACAGGGTCGATTGTACTTTTCATGGGATTTTCGCGATTTCATGCCCGGCTTTTCCGGGGGCTGCCGGCGCCCTGCCCCACCCGGCTCGGGAAGCCCCCATCGCGGCGGATATGAATATGTTAATGAACGGCGTTTTTCATTAGCATGGGCGCCCCGCCCCTTGCCGCCGCCCGCCCATGACCTGGCCCACCGCCCTGCGTGCCCTGCGCCACCGCAACTTCCGCCTGTATTTCTTCGGCCATGCCGTTTCCACCCTGGGCACCTGGATCCAGCAGGTGGCGCTGGCCTGGCTGGTGTATCGCCTTACCGGCTCCTCGGCACTGCTGGGGCTGGTGACCTTCGTGGCGCTGCTGCCGCAACTGCTGGTGGGCCCGCTGGCCGGCGCCTGGATCGACCGGCACGACAAGCGCCGCCTGCTGATCGCGGTGGAGGCGCTGCTCGGGGTGCAGGCCGCCACCCTGGCGGCGCTGACCGCCAGCGGCCTGATCGGGCCGGGGCTGATCGTGTTCATGGCCGGGCTGCTGGGGGTGCTCAACGCGGTGGACACGCCGCTGCGCCAGTCGCTGCTCAGCCGCTTCGTCGACGAGCGCGAGGACCTGGCCAACGCCCTGGCACTGAACGCCATGCTCTTCACCCTCGCCCGCTTCGTCGGCCCGCCCCTGGCCGGGCTGCTGCTGGGGGTGGTCAGCGAGGCGCTGTGCTTCGCCCTCAACGCCCTCTCCTACGGCGCGCTGATGCTGGGCCTGTGGTGGGTGCGCATGGGGCCGATCCCGCGGGCCAGCGGCTCGTTCCGCAACGTGTTCGGCGAAGGGGTGGCCTATGCACGGGGCACGCCGGCGGTGAAGGCGATGATGCTCAGCGTGATGGCGGTCAACCTCACCGCCTCCAGCTACGTGGTGCTGCTGCCGGTGTTCGCCAAGGACATCTTCGCCGGTGATGCCACCACCCTCGGCTGGCTCTGGGGCGCCGCCGGGCTCGGCTCACTGGCCTCCAGCGTGCTGCTGGCCAGCCACCGGGCGCCGAGCGCCCTGCCCCGGGTCATCCTCGCCTCGGCGGCGGCCAGCGGGCTGGCCATGCTGGTGTTCGCCTGGAGCACGCAGCTGTGGCTGTCGCTGGTGGCGATGGCGGTGCTGGGCTTCGGCATCTCCAGCAGCAACGTCGGCACCAACATCGTGCTGCAGAGTTCGGCCCCGGAGACTCTGCGCGGGCGGGTGGTGTCGCTGTACACCTCGGTGCGCTTCGGCTTCGACGCCATCGGCGGGCTGCTCGCCGGCCTGCTGGCGGCGCAGCTGGGCGCGCCGCCGGTGCTGGCCGCAGCCGGCGTGCTGTTGCTGCTCTATTGCCTGTGGGATGCGCGCCGGGCCAGCCGGTAGGCCAGCAGGCAACCGATGCCGGTGGCGCCGATCACCAGGCACATGGGCAGCGGGGTGCCGTCGTACAGGGCACTGACCAGCGCGCTGCAGGCGGTGCCCAGGCCGAACTGGGTGGCCACCGCGAGTCCGGCTGCCGCACCGGCCTGCCCCGGGTAGGCTGCCAGCAGGCAGGCCAGGCAGTTGGCGCCGAGCAACCCGGTGACGCTGACGTACGCCACCACGCAGGCCACCACCATCGGCAAGCCGCCGACCCCGGCGAGCCCCACGCCGGCCAGGGCCAGCCCGGCCACGGCGGCCACGGCGGTGCCCCAGGCCAGCATGCGCTCGGGCGACACGCGCCCCACCAGCCGGGCATTCAGGAAGGTGGCGACGATGATGCCGGCGATGTTCAGGCCGAACAGCCAGGCATAGCCCAGGGGCGAGACGCCGAAGTAACCGATGTAGACGAAGGGCGAGGCGGTGATGAAGGCGAACATGCCGGCGAAGCACAGGCCCATGCAGAAGATGTAGCCCAGCGCCAGCGGCTGCAGCGCCATGCGCCCGTAGGCGCGGAAGGCCTCGCCCAGGGTGCGGCCACGGGCCTCCGGCAGGTGCGTCTCGGGGATCTTCCAGGCGGTGGCCAGCAGGCACAGCCCGGCGAACACCATCAGCACCACGAACAGCGAGCGCCAGCCGGCCACCAGCATCAGGTAGCCGCCCAGCAGCGGCGCCACCAGGGTGGCGAACATGGTCACCAGGTGCATCAGCGAGAGCACCCGGGCCGCATCGCGCAGGGGGAACAGGTCCCGCACGATGGCCCGCGCCAGCACCGAGGCCGCGGCCCCGCCGAGGGCCTGCAGCAGGCGCCAGGCGATCAGCGCTTCGACGCCGCTGGCCAGCACGCAGCCGAGGCTGGCCACCAGGTACAGGGCGATGCCGCCCAGCAGCAGGCGGCGCCGGCCGTAGCGGTCGGACAGCGGCCCGTAGGCGAGCATGCCCAGGCACAGCCCGGCGAGGAACACGCCGATGGTCAGCTGCACCGCCGACTCCGGCGCGCCCAGGTCGGCGGCGATGCGCGGCAGGCTCGGCAGGTACATGTCGATCGACAGCGGGGCGAAGGCCACCAGGGCGGCCAGCAGCACGATCAGGCGCTGGGGCTGGGCAACGGTCGGGGTCATGGGCGGGTTCCGCAGCGGCAGGAAGGAAACGGCCGCCCGCAGGCGGCCGGTTGGATCAGAGGCTGAGCAGCCACAGGCTGAGCCCGGGGAAGGCCACCAGCAGGGCGATGCGCACCAGGTCGGAACAGAGGAAGGGCACGATGCCCCGTGCCGTCTCGCCGTAGGGCACGTCACCGGCGGCGCGCTGGACAATAAACAGGTTCATCCCCAGGGGCGGGTGGATCAGGCCGATCTCCACCACCATCAGCGCGAGGATACCGAACCAGATGGACTTCTCCGTCTCGCCGAGGCCGAAGAAATCCAGGCCCATGATCATCGGGTAGAAGATCGGGATGGTCAGCAGGATCATCGCCAGCGAATCCATCACGCAGCCCAGCAGCAGGTACAGGGCGAGGATCAGGATCAGCACCAGCATCGGCGCCAGGCCGCTGCCGATCACCCAGGCCGCCAGCTCGCCGGGCATCTGGGTCAGCGCCAGGCCGGAGTTGAGCAGGTCGGCGCCCAGCAGCACGAGGAAGATCATCGCGGTGGTCTCGGCGGTGCCCAGCAGGCTGGCGCGCAGCCCGCTCCAGCGCATGCCGCCCTGCAGCATGGCGAGCACGCCACAGGCGGCGGCGCCGATGGAGGCGGCCTCGGTGGGGTTGGCCCAGCCGCCGTAGATGCCGACGATCACCACCAGGAACACGCCGATCACCGGGCTCACGCCCAGCAGCGCGCGCAGCCGCTCCGCCGTGCTGGCACGGGGGGAGACGGTGGCCTGGCTCTCGTCCCGCGCCACCATGATCCGCAGCACCAGCATGTAGCCGAGGATGGCGATCACCCCCGGCACGATGGCGGCGACGAACAGCTTGGCGATGGATTCCTGAGTCAGCACCGCGTAGATGATCAGCGGCACCGACGGCGGTATGAGGATGCCCAGGGTGCCGCCCGCCGCCACCGTGGCGGTGGCCAGGCGCCCGGAATAGTTGTGCCGGCGCAGCTCCGGCAGGGCCACGTGGCTCATGGTGGCGGCGGTGGCCAGGGACGATCCGCAGATGGCCCCGAAGCCGGCGCAGGCGCCGATGGCGGACAGGCCCATGCCGCCCTTCCAGTGGCCGATGAAGGCAGAGGCGCAGCGGAAGATGGCCCGCGACAAGCCACCGTGGGTGGCGAACTGGCCCATCAGCACGAACAGCGGAATCACCGCCAGGTCGTAGTTGGACAGCCGCGAATAGGCCAGGTCGTTGAGGGTGAACAGCAGCGAGGACAGGTCACCGTCGTTGACCGCCCAGAAGCAGGCGGCGCCGCCCACCAGCATGGTGATGCCAATGTGCACCCGCAGCAGCAGGAGGCTCATGGTGATGGCGAGGGCGATCAGCCCGAGGGCGAGGCCGCTCATGCCGCACCCCCGCCGCCCAGTACCCGCGCCGCCCGGGCCAGCGCGCACAGGGCGAGCAGGCCGAGGCTGGGCACGATCAGCGCCAGGGGGATCCACAGCGGCAGCGCCAGCAGCGTGGTGGCATCGCCGTATTCGCGGTTGTCGACCATCTGCAGCGCGGTGCGCCAGGCCAGCAGGCCGGCCGCGGCGGCGCACAGCAGGTGGGCCAGGGTGTCCAGGCCACGGCGGATGCCCGCCGGCAGCCAGTTGCTCAGGGCATCGACGCGGATGTGCATGCCGCGCAGCTCGCACAGCGGCAGGAAGGCGGCGATGGCGATGGCCGCGCCGACTTCCATCAGCTCCATGTCACCGCGCACCGGGGTGGAGAACAGCTTGCGGCCGATGATGGAGAGCATGGACATGCCCACCAGGGCGATCAGCACCAGGCCACCGGCCAGGGCGAAGGCCTCGGCCACCCGCAACAGGCCCCGCTGCAGCGGACCGAGGTCCGCCGCCGGAGTGAAATCCAGGGATTCCTTCATGGTGCTTACCGGGCCTCGCTGGCGAGGGTGCGCACACCGTCGACCAGGGCACGGCCGTCCAGGCCCTTGCCGTCGGCTTCGCCGATCCACTGCTCGACGGCGCCGGCCGAGGCCTTGCGCAGGGCTTCGTAGTCGGCCTCGGCGAAGGTCACCCGCGCGTCGGCCGGGGTGGCGGCAACGGCGGCATCGGTGGCCTTGTCCCAGGCACTGGCGAAGCGTTCCGACAGGGCCTTGCCACTGTTGCGCTCGATGATGGCCTGCAGGTCCGGCGGCAGGCTGTCGAACTTGCGCGGGTTCATCAGCATCGCCAGCACGGTGTAGCCCACGGCGGGCTGCCCTTCCGGCACGTCGGTGTGGTACCGGGTCACTTCGTCGAGCTTGGTGGCAGGCACCACTTCCCAGGCGGCCAGGGCGCCATCCACCACGCCCTTGGAAATGGCTTCGGTCATCTGCGCCGGCGGCATGCTCACCGGGGTCGCGCCCAGGCTTTCGACGGTCTTGGCGGCGGTGCGGCTGGAGGCCCGCAGCTTCAGCCCGGCCAGGTCCGCCAGGGTCTTCACCGGCTGGCCACGGGTGTGCAGGCTCATGCCGCCGTCACCGTGGACCACCAGCACCTTGTAGCCCTTGAAGTCGTCCTTGGCGTAGCGCTCGTAGTAGTCCCAGATGATGGCGTTGCCCCGCGCGCCGCCGCTGGGCAGCACGAACGGCAGCTCCAGCGCCTCGACCCGGGGGAACTTGCCGGCGGAATAGGCCGGGGCGGTCCAGACGATGTCGGCCACGCCGTTGCGCGCCATGTCGGCGAGCTTGGCCGGCGTGCCGCCGAGCTGCATCGAGGGGTAGAGCTGGCAACGCAGGCGCCCGGCGGACTCCTCGGTCAACTGCGCGCACCAGGGCTCGATGATGTTGGCCTGGGCGTTGGAGGTGGAAGGCAGGAAATGCGCCACCTTGAGGGTGATCACATCGGCGGCCTGGGCCAGGTGCGCCAGCGGCAGGGCCAGGCACAGGGTAGCGAGGGGAAGGATCTTCATCGGGGTGGCTCCTTGTTGTTCTTGTAGGGCGGGACGGGGAACGCAATTCCGTTAATAAGTTAATTTTATTGCGCGCACTGTCAACACCTCTTCGCGGGGCCGCTGCGTCTCAGATGGGCTTATCTCGCGTCCTGAATTCAATTAATCACATATAAATCAATTAGTTAAATATCAACCAACATACACAAAGGTCACCCACCCAACCAAGGTAGGTCTCCAGTCGTATTGTTAAAATATTAACTAAATGCCTAGAGTATGCCCGCCATCGCCCACCCGACGGCGATGGTTTCCCCTCAATCCTGGAGACAAGAACAATGATCAGGACCCCGAAACCGCTGGCACTCGCCTGCCTGCTGGGCCCCGCGCTGGGCCTCGGTGGCGTGGCACGGGCCGACTTCCTGGCCGACAGCAAGGCCAGTGTCGAAGCCCGCAACATGTACATGAACCGCGACTTCCGCCAGCACGGCGCCGCCCAGGCCAAGGCCGAGGAATGGGCCCAGGGCTTCACCCTGCGCTACGAGTCCGGCTTCACCGAAGGCACCGTCGGCTTCGGCCTGGACGCCATGGGCCAGACCGCCATCAAGCTCGACTCCGGCAAAGGCCGGCGCGGCACCGGCCTGCTGCCCTACGGCGCCCGGAGCCACGAGCCGGAGGACACCTACAGCGAGCTGGGCGTGACCGCCAAGCTGCGCCTGGCGCGCAGCGTGCTGAAGCTCGGCACCCTGCAGCCGCAGTTGCCGGTGGCCGCCTACAACGACGTGCGCCTGCTCTCCTCCACCTACTCCGGCGGCCTGCTGACCTCCCAGGACGTGGATGGGCTGACGCTGAACGTCGGCCGGCTGGAGAAGATCAACCTGCGTGACTCCTCCAGCAACGACGAGATGAACTACGGCGGCGTGGAAAGCGCGCACCTGGACCTGATCGGCGGCAGCTACGCGGTCAACCCGGGGCTGACCCTCAGCTACTACGCCGCGCAGATGGAGGACATCTACCGCCAGCACTTCGTCGGCCTGGTGCACAACGCCAGCCTCGGCGACGGGGTGACGCTGAAGACCGACCTGCGCTACTTCGACACCGGCGAGCACGGCGACCACCGCTACCGCAGCGCCAAGCGGGTGGACGGCGGGCGCATCGACAACCGTTTCTTCAACGGCATGCTCACCCTCGGCATGGGCGCCCACAAGGTCGGCCTGGGCTACCAGAACCTCTCCGGCGACGGCGACTTCGCCTACCCGGGGCTGGACCCGTACTCGGTCAACCTGGTGACCTTCAACGTCTTCACCAAGGCCGAGACGGACGCCTGGCAGGCGCGCTACGACTTCGACTTCGCCGCCCTGGGCATCCCCGGCCTGAGCTTCATGACCCGCTACGTGAGCGGTGAACACGTGCAGACGGCCAGCGTGCGCAACGGCAAGGAATGGGAGCGCGACACCGACCTGGCCTACGTCTTCCAGGACGGCCCGCTGAAGGGCTTCAACGTGCGCCTGCGCAACGCCACCTTCCGCTCCAGCAACGGGCTGACCACCGACGTGGACGAGAACCGGCTGATCCTCGGCTACACCCTGCCGCTGTTCTGAGCAGTCAGTGCATGCGCAGCCGGATGACTGCGCATGCACTCGGTCTACCACAAGAACTGAGCTACACGTAACGCGCTAGAAAACGCAGGGAAAAGCGCTCTACAAACGCTCTGGCAAGGCA
>NZ_LYSP01000078.1:0-9898 GCF_001728945.1 Pseudomonas sp. ENNP23 | reverse complement strand
ATTGGAACTGGGAGGACGGAGACTGACTGTTTGTATTAGGGGGATTCCATCAGGCGCTTCCGATAGTCACGCGGGAAAATGAGCCAACGTGTTGTTGGCGCCGCCCGATGAGGGCGGGTTTGCCGCTCATGCCGGACCCCAGGCTGGGCTGAGCCTTATGCCAATCCCTCGCTCCGCCACACCCGCGCGGCGCTGTAGTGGAGGATGCCGTGGCGGCGGGCGAGGGCGGCGCGGTCCTTGTCGTAGCCGCCGCCGATCACTCCTACCACCGGAATGTCGCGGCCCAGGCAGTGGCGCATCACCGCTTCGTCGCGCCGGGCCAGGCCCGCGTCGGTGAGCTGCAGGTAGCCCAGGGTGTCGTCCTTGTGCACGTCGACGCCGGCGTCGTAGATCACCAGGTCCGGCTGGTAGAGCGGAAGCAGGTAGTTCAGCGCGTCGTCCACCACCTGCAGGTAGCCGTCGTCGGCCAGGCCCATGGGCAGGGGAATGTCCCAGTCGCTCTCGGCCTTGCGCGCGGGGAAGTTCTTTTCGCAGTGCAGCGAGACGGTGATGGCCTCCGGGGTGTCGGCCAGGATGCGGGCGGTGCCGTCGCCCTGGTGCACGTCGCAGTCGAAGATCAGCACCCGGCCGACCCACCCGGCTTCCAGCAGGTAACGGCTGATCACCGCCAGGTCGTTGAAGATGCAGAAGCCCGAGGGGAAGTCGTAGTGGGCGTGGTGGGTGCCGCCGGCCAGGTGGCAGGCCAGACCATGTTCCAGGGCCAGTTCCGCCGCCAGCAGCGAGCCGCCCACGGCGCGCACGGTGCGTCGGGCCAGGGCCTCACTCCAGGGCAGGCCGAGGCGGCGCTGGTCCTCCCGGGCCAGCTCGCCCTGCAGGTAGCGGGCGATGTAGTCCGGGCAATGGGCCAGGGCCAGCACCTCCGGCGGGCACAGGGGCGGGCGGTGCAGGGTGGCGTCTGTGGCGATGCCGCTGGCCACCAGGTGCTGGTACAGCAGGCGGAACTTCTCCATGGGGAAGCGGTGTTCCGGCGGGAAGGGCGGGCTGTAGTCGTCGTGGTAGACCAGTGGCAGATCCATCGGCGGGTTCTCGTGGCAGGGCGCGGCCGTATGATAGGCGCCTTTGCCCCAGCCCGAGAAAGCCCATGCCCGCCCCCGAGTTGCTGACACCCCGGCTGCGCCTGCGCCCCTGGCGCGACGATGACGCCCCGGCCTTTGCCGCACTGAACGCCGACCCGGCGGTGATGCGCCATTTCCCCGCCTGCCTGGACCGCACGGAAAGCGACGCCCTGGCCGCGCGCCTGGGCGAGCACGTCGAGGCCCACGGCTTTGGCCTCTGGGTGGTGGAGCAGCGCAGCGATGGCGCCTTCGTCGGCATGCTGGCGTTGCTGCACGTGGGCTTCGAGGCGCCCTTCACCCCGGCGGTGGAGATCGGCTGGCGCCTGCTGCCGCGCTTCTGGGGCCAGGGGCTGGCCGGCGAGGCGGCAGGCGCGGTGCTGGACTTCGCCTTCGCCACGCTGGGGCTGGAGGAGGTGGTGGCCTTCACCGTGCCGGCCAACCAGCCGTCCTGGATGCTCATGCAGCGGCTGGGCATGCGCCGCGACGAGGCGGGGGACTTCGAGCATCCGCGCCTGCCAGAGGGTCACCCCCTGAGGCGCCACGTGCTGTATCGCATCGGCCAGGCGGACTGGGCGGCGCGACGCTGAGGGCGGGCGTGCCGCCGGTCGCCTCTTTGGGCCTTGCACGGGGCACCCGCTGAAATGGCGTGAACATCGCCGATGTTTTCCCTCAACCCGGAGCGGCCGAACCTTTATCATTTGCCCCCGGCCGCGCTGCTCGGCCCACCCCGAACGATGAAGACCGCCGCACGGCCGATGCGGCGGCGTGCCTTGCTGAGGAGAACCCCATGACCCAGGTGCTCGACGAACTGGTCGCCCTGCTGAGCCTCGAATCCATCGAGGAGAACCTGTTCCGCGGCGTCAGCCAGGACCTCGGCTTCCGCCAGCTGTTCGGCGGCCAGGTGCTGGGCCAGTCGCTGTCGGCGGCGAGCCAGACGGTGGAGCCGGAGCGCCATGTGCACTCGCTGCATGGCTACTTCCTGCGCCCCGGCGACGCCAGCCTGCCGGTGGTCTACTCGGTGGAGCGGGTGCGCGACGGCGGCAGCTTCAGCACCCGCCGGGTCACGGCGATCCAGAAGGGCCAGCAGATCTTCACCTGCAGCGCGTCCTTCCAGCAGGACGAGGGCGGCTTCGAGCACCAGATCACCATGCCCGACGTACCGGGCCCGGAGAACCTGCCGAGCGAGCTGGAGCTGACCAAGCGCAATGTCCACCTGCTGTCCGAGCGGGTGCGTGACAAGTTCCTCTGCGCCAAGCCCATCGAGATCCGCCCGGTCAGCGCCAACAACCCCTACGACCCCAAGCCCGGCGAGCCGATCAAGCACGTCTGGTTCCGCGCCGATGGCTCGCTGCCGGACATCGCCGCGCTGCACAAGTACATCCTCGCCTACGCCTCGGACTTCGGCCTGCTGACCACCGCCATGCTGCCCCACGGGGTTTCGGTGTGGCAGAAGTTCATGCAGGTGGCCAGCCTCGACCACGCGCTGTGGTTCCACCGCGACCTGCGCGCCGACGACTGGCTGCTCTACGCCATGGACAGCCCCTGGTCCGGCAACTCCCGCGGGTTCTCCCGTGGCAGCATCTTCAACCGCGCCGGGCAACTGGTGGCCTCGGTGGCCCAGGAAGGCCTGACCCGCCTGCGCGAGGACTGGAAATGAACGCCCGCCAGGCGCGGCCGCTGGCCAGCTACCAGCACTGGGTATTCGACATGGACGGCACCCTGACGCTGGCCGTGCATGACTTCGCCGCCATCCGCCGGGCGCTGGACATCCCCCCGGAGGACGACATCCTCCATCACCTGGCCGCCCTGCCGGAGGCCGAGTCCCGCGCCAAGCACGCCTGGCTGCTGGAGCACGAACGCGAACTGGCCCTGGCCTCGCGCCCGGCCACCGGCGCGGTCCCACTGGTGCGGGCCCTGCATGAGCAGGGCGTGCGCCTCGGCATCCTCACCCGCAATGCCCGTGAACTGGCGCTGCTGACCCTGCAGGCCATAGGCCTGGATGACTGCTTCGCCCATGCCGACATCCTCGGCCGCGACGAGGCGCCGCCCAAGCCCCATCCGGGCGGGCTGCTGCACCTGGCCGAGCAGTGGACGGTGGCACCGGAGGAGCTGGTGATGGTGGGGGACTACCGTTTCGACCTGGACTGCGGCCGCGCGGCCGGTGCCGCCACGGTGCTGGTCAACCTGCCGGAGAATCCCTGGCCGGAACTGGCCGACTGGCACCTGCCCGATTGCGTGGCGATGCTCGACCTGTTACGGGCCGAGACGCTTCCCGCGCGCTGATCAGGCCCTAGAGGCGCGGCGCCGCGAAGGTGTCGCAGTGCTTCACCTGGCCGCTCTCGAAACCGGCCTTGAACCAGCGCACCCGCTGTTCCGAGGTGCCGTGGGTGAAGGCATCGGGGCGGACCTGGCCCCGCGCCTGGCGCTGCAGGCGGTCGTCACCGATGGCGCTGGCGGCGTTGAGGGCTTCCTCGACGTCACCCGGCTCCAGCCATTGCAGGCGCTTCTGTGCATGGTGCGCCCAGACCCCGGCCAGGCAGTCGGCCTGCAACTCCTGACGTACCAGCAGGCCGTTCGCGCCCTCCAGCCGTGCGCCCCGGCGGCGCGCCTCGTCGAGGCGAGCGGTCAGGCCCAGCACGGTCTGCACATGGTGGCCCACCTCGTGGGCGATGACGTAGGCCTGAGCGAAGTCGCCGGCGGCGGAGAAGCGCTGGCTCATCTCGCGGAAGAAATCCAGGTCCAGGTACACCTGGCGATCACCGGGGCAATAGAACGGGCCCACCGCCGAACTGGCGTGGCCGCAGGCGGACTCCACCGCGCCACTGAACAGCACCAGGCGCGGCTCCGGGTAGCTGCGCCCGGCCTGCTGGAACAGCACCTGCCAAGTGTCCTCGGTGTCGCCGAGCACGGCGCGGACGAACTCCACCTCCTGCTCGTCGCCCACCGGTGTGCCGCTGTGGGGCGGCGCGGTGGCCACCGAGGCCTGGCGCGCCACCTGGTCGAGGATGGTCAGTGGGTCTTCCCCCAGCAGCAGGCCGACCACCACCACCAGGGCCAGCCCGCCGAGGCCCAGGCCCTTGCCGGGCAGGCCGCTGCGGCGGGCGTCCACCAGGTTGTCGCTGCGTCTTGCGCGCTGCCAACGCATCGTTGCCTCCGCTGCAGTCAAACACCCAAGTCTTGTCGCCCGGCGCCGTGAGCGCCAGGTCGGTCGTCAGGCCAGCGTTTCAGGGGCGTGCAGCAAGGTGCCGCGTGCCAGCAGGTGCACGCCGCCGCCGACATGCACGTGGCCGTCGGCCTCGACGCGAACTTCCAGGCGGCTGGGGCGCTGCAGGAAGCGCCCCTGGGCGAGGGCGAAGGGTTCGCCCCGAGGCGCCAGGCCGCGCTCCACCAGCCAGGCGGCGACCGGGCCGGCGGCGCTGCCGGTGGCGATGTCTTCCACCAGGCCGGCCGGGTCCCAGGTGCGGCCTTCGCGGGCGTCCACGTCGATGAGGAACACGAAGGCCGCGCCGATGGCTGCCAGGTCGTCGTCCAGCAGGCGTTGCTGGCGGGCATTGGCGAGGCCGGCGGCGGTCACTGGCAACAACAGGTAGGGCAGGCCGGTGCTGACCACCCGGGGCGGGTGGCGGCGGTCCCACTGGCTGCTGAAGGCGGCGGCGAAGGCGTCGGCGGCCGTGGCGTCCAGTTCCTGGCCGAACCGGGCCGGCCCTTGGTCCATCTCCGCGTGGTAGCCGCCATTGGCCTGGCGGCGGGTTGTCAGTGGCACGTCGCGCTCGCCCAGGCGCAGCCGCCAGGTGGCGATGTCGGTGCGGGCATGCAGGTGATGGAGCAGGGCGGCGGCGCCGAGGATCGGGTGGCCGGCGAAGGGCAGCTCTTCTTCCAGGGTGAAGATGCGCGCGGAGAACAGGTCGGCCTCGGCGCTGGGCGCGAGGAAGATCGACTCGAACTGCCGCAGCTCCCGGGTCAGTGCCTGCATCGCCTCGCCGGAAAGCCCTCTCGCGTCGGCGAACACCGCTAGTCCGTTGCCGGCCAGCACCCGTTCGGCGAATACATCGACCTGCCAGTAATCCATTTTTCCTGCTCCTGAAATGCAGACGGCCGCCCCAAGTACACCTCTAGGAGCGGCCGCCATTGTGGGTAAGGGGCGGTCAGTGTGCCGGATATTCCGCCAGCACGCTCTCGCGGCCCTGGCTGTCGAGACCGACCACCTGGTAGGCGTCCTGGCGGTCGCCCATCTCCATGCCCGGAGAGCCGATGGGCATGCCGGGCACAGCGGCGCCGATCAGGTCGGCGCGCTCGCGCAGGCGCAGCACGTCGCGGGCGGGCACGTGGCCCTCGACGAACTTGCCGTCGATCACGCCGGTGTGGCACGAGCCCAGGCGGTGGGGGACGCCGAGGCGCTCCTTGACCGCGGCCATGTCGTTTTCCACGTGGTCGTTGACCTGCAGGCCGTTGTCCCGCAGGTGGCTGATCCAGGCCTTGCAGCAGCCGCAGTTGGGGTCGCGGTAGACGTCCAGGGTGACCGGGTCGGCGGCCTGGGCGAACAGCGGGGCAACGAGCAGGGGGAGCAGGTAGAGGCGCATGGGAGTTCTCCTGGCGGAAATCGGCGGAGCTTAGCGCCATGCGGGTCGTGGCGCGCGCCAAGGCTGTTACCGGATGTGCCGTTCAGCCCATGCGCCGGAGGGGAAAGTCCTGCAGCAGCAGGGCAATGGCCTGGTCCAGGTCGGTCTGCGCCAGGCTGTCCAGGGGCTGGCCGGCGAGGGCCTCGTAGAGCAGCCGCTCATCGAAGCCGTCGAACACCCGCAGGCTGAGGCCATCACCCTCCTGCGACCCCGGCAGGCCGTAGTACAGCGCCAGGTCGCCTTCCTGCTCGCGGTAGCGGTAGCCCTTGGCGTCCATGGCTTTGTGCACGGCGTTGTCCAGGCGCTGGCCGAAGGCAGCCTGCTCCGGCACCAGGCTGCCGCGCACACTGAAGGTCGTCGGGGCTGCCGCCGGGGGCGCGTCGCCGCTGCCTTCTGCCGTGGGGGCGAGGCTGGCCCCGAGCAGCATGGCGAGCAACGGCAGGCTCTGGCGCGGGGGCAGCATGGGTGTCTCCTCGGGTGGCTGGACTGTCCGCAGCCTAGTCCCGGCCCGTCTGGCCCGGCACCGTCCGATGGGTTGGCCGAACGATTCGCTGGGGGTGGATCTGTTGCCCGTTCCGTTACCGCAAGAGGGCAAGGCAATGGGGCTGGCCCGCGTGATCCTGGTGATCCAGGTGCCGGTATTCGCCGGCTTCGGGCTGGCATACCGGTTCCGTCCCTAGGAAGTGGCCAACCTCAACGGCATCTTGCTGACGGAGACGCCCTCTGTGAGCAACGTGCGCATCTACTGCGGTGGCCGGCAGATCGGCCTGGCGCTGTTCCTGCTGTGGGCATTGTGCGAGCGCGAGCGGATGCGCGCCGCGCTGGTGCTGCGGGTGCCGATGCAGGGCTGCCTGGCCCTGGCGCGCCTCGCCCGCCCCCCGCAGCAGGACTTGCCGACGAACGGCGAGCTGGACGACGCCCCAGCGGCGGCGGCGCGCCGGGGCGAAGGCCGCGACACACCGGCGCAGGGGCTCCCGGAAATGGCGCCCGGCGCGCCTGGAGAGCGCTGAACAGAGCCTCTGGGGCGACGTTACCCGTGCGCCGGGCAGGCCATGGAAAAGTGCCTATCCTTTGGCTTACACGCCGATGAGTGAGGTGCTCCCATGGATATAGAAACGCTGTTCGCCCAGCTCCATACCCTGCCCAGCATTCCCAAGGTGGCGCAGGACCTGATCCAGCAGTTCGACAACCCCACGTCCAGCCTCGACGCCGTGGCGCGCAACATCCAGTTGGACCCGGTGATCGCCGCCAAGGTGTTGCGCCTGGCCAACTCCGCACGCTTTCGCGGTGCCCGCGAGTCCACCAGCGTCGAGGATGCGGCCATGCGCCTGGGCTTCAACACCCTGCGCACCCTGGTCATGGCCTCGGCCGTCACCGGCGCGTTCAAGGCACCCACCAGCTTCGACCTCAAGGGCTTCTGGCTGCACAGCTTCCAGGTGGCCAGCATCAGCCGCCTGCTGGCCAAGCAGCGCGGGCTCGACCCGGACACCGCCTTCACCTGCGGGATGATGCATGACATCGGCGAACTGCTGATCCAGACCGGCGCGCCGGAGTTCGCTGAGCGCTTCAACAGCGGCAAGGGCGGCGCTGCCGGGCGGGCTGCCAACGAGACGCTGCAACTGGGCTTCGGCTACCCCGAGGTCGGCGCCGAGCTGGCGCGTCGCTGGCAGTTGCCGGTGGTGATCCAGCAGGCCATCGCCTACCAGGCCCGCCCCATGCAGGCCCCGGCAGAGGCCCAGTTGTCGCGCGTGCTGGCCCAGGCAGTGCTGGTCAGCGAAGCCCTGCAGGCCCATGGCGGCGCCACCGACGAGGCGCGCGTATCGCTGGACGGACCGTTGATGGAGGGGGTGGACCTGGTGGCGCTGTTCAACGCGCTGCCGGCCGTGCTGGAGGCGGACAAGGCGTTCGCCGAACTGTTGGGGTGAGTGCACGGATGCCGACGCTTGACGCGATGGGGCTGGCTGGAATAGTTTCCGCCCCCATGAACCCGAACACCTCGATGCCGCGCCAGCAGATTATTACCGCCATTCCGATCATGGCGGGGTAGCGATCATCGACCGGAAACCCGCCCTACGAGGCGGGTTTCTTCTTTCTGTCTCCAGGGTCCCAGCCAAGCCAGGAGACAGCATGAACCCTTCCCCCCTCGTCGAGGCCGTGCAACGGGCCGACCACCTGATCAACAGCGGGCGCTTCGATGCGCTGATGGACTTCTACACCGACGACGCCGTGCTGGTGGTGCGGCCGGGGCTGGAAGTCCAGGGACGCGAGCGCATCCGCCAGGCCTTCGACGGCATCGCCGCCCACTTCCAGCACAGCCTCTGGGTGACCCAGCGCGACCTGCAGGTGATGGAGACCACGGACACTGCGCTGGTGCTGGGCCGCGCGCGCATCCAGTGGCGGGCCACCGATGGCTTCCTCTCCTTCGTCGAGCGCAAGGCCACCTACGTGTTCCGCAAGGAGCCGGACGGCGCCTGGCGCTGTGCGGTGGACAACTCCTACGGCACCGCCCTGCTGGACGGCACCGCGCCGGAGGTGACGCCATGAGCGAGGCCCTGCTCAAGCACTACGTGCAGAAGATCCTCCGTGCGCCGGTCTATGACGTCGCCATCGAGACGCCCCTGCAACCGGCCCCGCGCCTTGCCGAGCGGCTCGGCAACCGGGTGCTGCTCAAGCGCGAGGACCTGCAGCCGGTCTACTCCTTCAAGATCCGCGGCGCCTACAACCGCCTCGTCCAGTTGGAGCCGGAGGCCCGGGCGCGCGGGGTGATCGCCGCCTCCGCCGGCAACCATGCCCAGGGCCTGGCCCTGGCGGCCCGCGAGCTGGGCATCGACGCCACCATCGTCATGCCGCGCACCACGCCGGAGCTGAAGGTCCAGGGCGTGCTGGCCCGGGGTGGTAAGGTGGTGCTGCATGGCGACGCTTTCCCCGAGGCCCTGGCCCATGCCAGGGCGCGTGTGCAGGCCGAGGGGCTGACCTTCATCCCGCCTTACGACGACCCCGAAGTGATCGCCGGGCAGGGCACCGTGGCCATGGAGATCCTGCGCCAGCAGCCTGGTCAACTCGACGCCATCTTCGTGCCGGTGGGCGGCGGCGGGCTGATCGCCGGCATCGCCGCCTACGTGAAGTACCTGCGGCCCGAGGTGAAGGTGATCGGCGTCGAACCGGACGATTCCAACTGCCTGCAGGCCGCCCTGGCAGCGGGCGAGCGGGTGGTGCTGGAGCAGGTGGGGCTGTTCGCCGACGGCGTGGCGGTGGCGCAGATCGGCGCGCACAACTTCGAGGTGTGCCGCGAGTACGTGGACGAAGTGATCACCGTCAGCACCGACGAGATCTGCGCGGCGATCAAGGACATCTACGACGACACCCGCTCCATCACCGAGCCCTCCGGCGCCCTGGCCGTGGCCGGGATCAAGCGCTACGTCGAGCGCGAGGGCGTGACGGGGCAGGTGCTGGTGGCCATCGACTCCGGCGCCAACGTCAACTTCGACCGCCTGCGCCACGTGGCCGAGCGCGCCGAACTGGGCGAGCAGCGCGAGGCGATCATCGCCGTCACCATCCCCGAACGGCCGGGCAGCTTCCGCGCCTTCTGCGAAGCGCTGGGCAAGCGGCAGATCACCGAATTCAGCTACCGCTACGACGACGGCGACCAGGCGCGGTTGTTCGTCGGCGTGCAGACCCACCCGCTCAACGACCCGCGCCAGGCATTGGTGGAGGGGCTGCGGCAGCAGGGCTTCCCGGTGCTGGACCTGACCGACAACGAGCTGGCCAAGCTGCACATCCGCCACATGGTCGGTGGCCGCGCCGTGGGCGCGCAGGACGAGCGCCTGCTGCGCTTCGAATTCCCCGAGCGGCCCGGTGCGTTGTTCAACTTCCTCGACAAACTGGGCGGGCGCTGGAACATCAGCCTGTTCCACTACCGCAACCACGGCGCCGCCGACGGCCGCGTACTGGCCGGGTTGCAGGTGCCGGAGGAACAGATGCACCAACTGCCCGCCGCCCTGGACGCCATCGGCTACCCCTGGTGGGACGAAAGCGACAACCCGGCGTACCGGTTGTTCGCCCGCTGAGCGGTCTTAGGGCGGGCTTCAGCCCACCTTCTGTAGCGGCAGCGGACTCGATCCCGGGCGTAGGGTGGACCGCGTTCCACCGGTCCACCATGCGGTT
>NZ_LYSP01000077.1:0-10569 GCF_001728945.1 Pseudomonas sp. ENNP23 | reverse complement strand
CAAGGAGCTGACCATGGCTAAGGCCGATCATAGGGCAGTCACGCCCAGAACTGAACGTTTCGCTACCGTCGCAGCGGATTACTACCCGCCATTGGCGGAACGATCTCACGCCGGTGACCGCACCATCCCCGGCATCAAGCTGCGCGGCCTCTGGTTGCAGCAGGCGGGGTTCGAGGTCAACGAGAAGATCAGAATCCGCGTCATGCAGGGGTGCTTGGTGATTACGGCGGAGTGAAAAAGTATCCCCCGGCATGGGCCGGGGCGTTGGGCAATCACGAAGCGGGAGCGGTGATAGCGCGCAAAGGAAACCCCAGCTCATAAGCTGGGGTTTATGCTTGTAACTTCAGGAAAGGCCCGGCGAATGTGCTCTGTCAGATCAATGATATCTTCATAGGCAATCGGCCCGAATTCCGGCTCGTATTTAGCCATATATTGATTAGGGGCTAAATCTAACGCACGAGCAAGATCCCAGACTTCTAATAAGCGGCTCGGCACTATGCCCCAATTTGTTCCAGGAAGATCAACCCTCTTATGCTCATCAAGAACCCACTTAACTCTCCCCTGATAGCTTTCTATAGCCACTCGCAGGCGCGAAATTATGGCGGGATCTTCCTGTATGAATCTAAACCAAACCCTAGGAGGATGTGAGGACTGATCTTTAATCACCCACTCCCCACGCTCTTTATTGATAAATTGGCTATTTACACATTTTCGCCATTCAGTTTCACCGAGAGCCTCGATTAACTCGAGCAAGGAGCTACTTTCTCTTTTGATTTCAGGAGTATTCATCGCAACCCCTGCAACTTATCAGAAATAGTGACCCCATCAGGATTCATGCCTTTTATATGCTGTTCCCAGTCGCCTTTAGGTATTGGCTGAGATGACAGCCGAGGGTCATACACGTACCGCCCATCTGTATAGACTTGGTGATAAGCTTGTCCTGGGACTTCGTTACCATTCTCATACAAATTTAGGTTACTCCGCTGAGTTGGCCTAACCTCAATAACTTTCCCCTTCCCGCCTGCTGCCGCAAGCAACTTACTCGCAATTTCTGAGCAGTCTGTACCATCACAAGCCGTCATTCCTTTAATGCGCGGGCTTTCCATCGCATCCACTACAGCTTTGTTTGGTGGGAACTCCGGATTAACTGGACGAAACGGACGCTCCATTCCTGGTGGAATGAACTCATCGGCCACTTTTCCGGCAGTCCCTGTCGCTTTTGCCCCAGCAATATCGCTTTCAGCCTTTACCAAGCCTGCAAGATTACCTCCAGCTTTCGGCTTTAATCCACCAGATGTCTCAATATAAAGAACCCCATCTGGTGCCAGTACTTCGACATTGCCCGTTCTGGTGTTACGGACGTAGCGGTAACCATCGGGCAGCAGCCCTTGCGTTACTGCCTGAGCCCCTGCGCTTTTGTCTAGCTCATACCATGCGGGTAAATTGTGGTTCGCCCCTCCGCCGGCTGTGCTGCTCGAACCAACACCCTTACCAGAACCAGCAATGCCGGCCTCTTTCGAGCTTAAACCCGCAGTAGCGCCCTTTCCTGAAAGTCCGAGAGGCGCTAGTGCCAGAGTAGCCAAAAGCAGATTCCCGGCAGCGTTCCAGTAATCACCCTCCGTTACTTGGCGAACACCAACCCCAGCCTGAAACGCTCCATTGGCGGCTGCGGCAGCTACTATCGTGCGCCCTAATCCGCCCGGTAGTAGATACATAGCAGGATCGCCAGCTTTAGCCATTCCCTCCTGTTGGCCGCCGATTTGGACGATAGCCTGCGCATCGCGGTAGATTTTTTCGTTCTCGCTAGGCTTACGGTTGTTAAACCAGAGATCGTGGCCCGCAACTTTCAGCGCTTCATCTCGGGCCTGATTAGTTCCTGCATACGGATAGTCGTAGTTCTTGGCCTGATTGGTGATCAACAACTGACTCAGCGCTAGTGCCGCCTGCTCTTCACCATGCTCCTTTATCTGCTCGGCAACAAAGATCTGCAAATAGACCGACAGGGCCTGGCGCTCTTGCCGCGTCATTGACTCAGGCTTGGACTTGTACTTTTCCAGAAGCTCATCGCTGAGTTGGTCGGCCCCCTCAAGCATGAGCAGTTGCCGTGCGGTATCGGCGGTATAGCGGCTATTCAGAATGGCTTGCCGATCCTGATCACGCTGCGCCTCACTAATCGGCCCGAGTACGTTGTTCTCAACCGCATTACGCCCACCCTGAGCCCCCGCGACTGCATTCGCGGCATCACCCCCCACCGCAGCCCCGGCCAGACCGGCGGCCAGCGTGGACAGGGCCGATATCGTCTGCCTCTGCTCTTCGTTCAGGTCTTTTACGGGGGTGCCGCTGTACAGCTTCTTGGCGATTAGGTCGGCCATCAGCTCGCCACTGACTGCGCCAGCGGCGCCGGCGGCGGCTGAGTTGCCCTGGGCCTTGGCCACCACGGCGGCCAGTACGGCATGGGCCATGAGTCGGGCGTTGTCGTTGTCGCCCGTGGCCTGCTTGATGGTCTGGGCGACGTAGGGGGCGGCAGCTCCCGCTACGGCTGCACTGATGTTGCCTCCGGCCAGCCCTTGCAAGGCCGCCGTCACGGCCTGGGCGGCGCGCTGGTAGTCACCACCCGTCCCGTAGGGGGCCATGGCGTCCTTGTAGGCCTGGCTGTTTACGAGCGCATCCTGGTAGGCCTTGCGCTCGTCTGCGCTGGCACCTGCGCCCGGCTGGCGGATGCCCTGGCGCTCCAGCGCCTCCTTGCCTTCACGCGTGGCCTTGATCTGCCCTTCGGTACGAACAATGTCCATGACCTGGCTGCCAATCTCGGCGATGGCCTGGACCTCCCGCAGGCGGCGCTGCTCCTTCTCTTTGTCGAAGATCGGGCTCAGGGCCTGGTGGGCATGTTCGACATCGCGGTTTAGGCTGGCGACATCCTGCTGCTGGTTCTCTGTGTCGCGGATGTCGATCTGACCTTCCGATACGGCTGCGCGGGTGCTGCTGCTGTCCTCGCCGTTGCGGCTCAGCCCGCTGACAAGCCCGCTGGCCATGTTGCCGAGGAACTGCTGGCCGGCAGAGCCGCTGCTGCTGATCCCGACGCTTTGCTGCTGGCTGCTGAACTCCGCTTTGTTGCGAATGTCGCTCCAACCCAGGGTGCCGGTGCTCAGGCGGTTCTTTTCGGCGTCGGCAGTACTGCCGATGACCGCCCCATCCAGTTGGGTGTGCTGGCCAACATCGATCTGGTAACCGCCCTGGCCCGCGAACAGGCCTGTCTGCTCCTGGACGCTGTCATAGCGCGACTTCAGTTTGCTCTGGCTGGCGCTGACGTAGCCGCTCCCCGTCATGGTCCCGAAGGTGAAGCTGCCGCCCGCGCTGACGTTCTGTTGCTTGGCGTCGAAACGGTCACTGTCCTGCAAGCTTTGCAGGGTCAGGTCGCGGCCGATATCGGCCACGATGCGCTCACCGTTGACCTGGGCGCCCTGCAGGGTGGCGTCACGCCCACTGCTGAGCTTGACCTGGTTTCCTGCATCCAGCTTCGCTTCTTCCCAAGTGGTGCCGCTGCCCTTTTCCATGCCGCGGCCCATGTTGGCGTTGGCAAAGATGCTCAAGCCGGCGCCGCTATCGCTGACCCCCAGGCTGATGCCGACGTTGCCGCCACTGCTTTTGTTGGAGCCGGTGAGCTTCTGGGTATTCGCGGCGGCTTCAAGGTTGATGTCCCGGGCTGCATCGAGCGTCAGGTCACGCCCTGCCTTGAGGCCGCTGCCGACCACGCTCAGGTCACCGCCCTGGCCTTCCACACCCCGGGCCTGGATGCTCAGGTCCCGCCCGGCATTGACATTGCTGCCCTGGCTGACTTGCTGTTCCAGGACCTGCTTGGAGCTGGACTTCTGGGTACCCAGCGACAGGCTGATACCCACGAACTGGCTAGCGTTGTCGGCGGTCATACCGCCTTGCTCAGCCGCCTGCCAGGCCTGATAACCGCTCAAGCCGGCCTTGACGCCCTGCAGGGCTGCCATGCGGCTATCGCCAGACTGCTCGGAATCACGCGCAGCCTGTGCAGTTTCATAGGCGGTATTGACGGCGGCACCCACTGCACCGGAGAGGGCCAGGGTCAGGCCGCTTTTCTTGCTTTCCTGGCGCTGCTCGCTGCGGCTGTGGTTCTCGGCGGCGCTGATCGATACTTCCTGTCCGGTCAGACGGATGTCACGACCCGCAACCACGTCCGAGCCTGTGACGCCCAAGGCCTTGCCGGCCTGGATTTCCACGTCCCCCTGTACGCTACCAACCGTGCTGACCCGGGTGGTTTCGACGCTGCTCTGCTGGCTGCCCTTGAGGCTTGAGGAACCCAGCGTGATGCCGATACCGCCGCTGCTCATCAGGCCGGACTTTTTCTTTTGTTCGTAGCGCTCCTGATAATAGCTTTCGGTAACGCCGCGAACATCGACATCGCGGCCGGCCTGCAGGGATGTGCGTTCCGTCGACACCACGTCACTGCCGTGGACACGCATGTCGTTCTGGGCACGCAGGTCCACGGTGTTGGCACTGACCAGGCTCCCCTGGGCCTCGCTGGTGGCATCGACGCTGTAGCGCGTCTTGGTGGAACTGGAGAATGCACCGCCCTTTTTCTTGCGCGAGTAGTACGAAGCATAGGAGCTGTTCTGCGCAGCCAGCAGCTCGAGATCGCCGCCGGCGTACAGGTAGGCCTCGTCTTCGGCCTTGAGCTGGCTGGCGACGACGCGCAGGTCTTCGCCAGCCTTCACGGACAGGTCGCCGCCAGCGATCAGTTCAGCGCCCTGCTGGGTCACCCGGCTCTGCTCGATGTCCTCCTTCTTGCCACGGCTCTTGCGGTGGGATTCGTAGTGGCTCTCATTGGCAGCTGAACCGATCAGGACGTTGCCGTCGGCTTTTACGGTCAGGTCCTCGCCGGCTTTCACGCGGCTGGCTACCACGGCCAGGTCGCGATCGCTGGAGAAGGTCAGGTCACGCCCGGCGCTGACGTCGGAGCCGTATTGCGTGATCTGCTCGCGGCGGCTGTTGCCCTTGCGGTCCTTCTGGGTGCTCAGGTCGTGCTGCTCGGCCGAGACGATGAGCAGGTCGCGCCCGGTATCGATCCGCAGGTCTCGCCCCGCGCTGAAGCCGCTACCGATGCTCTGCACGTCGCGTCCTGCGCCCAGGTCCAGGTCGTTGAGGGCCTCTATACGCGCGGCAGCGTCGACGTAGTCCTTGCGGTGGGTGTAGTTGCTTGCGCCGGACTCGAAGGTGGTGACGCTACGCTCATTGATGATGTCGCCGCTGAGGGCTTTCACCGAGACATCACGCCCGGCAATGATCCCGCCCTGGGCATTGCGGATGCTATCGGTGGCCAGCAGGCTCAGGCGTTCGCCGGCCTGCATCGATCCGCTGTTGGAGAGGTTGACGGCACTGGCGCTGAGGTTCTGGCTGGCCTTCAGGGTGCCCTGGTTGTTCAGGCTGCCGCCGCTGATGAGGGTGACATCACGGCCCTGGATAAGGGCGCCGTTAGGTGCCACACGGCCTTGTGCCTGGGCCAGGTAGAGCACCGGTACGAGGACCTTCTCGCCCTGTACTTCGTGCTCTTCCATCCACACGATGTCGTGAGTCAGGGCTGCGACCTGCTCGGCACTCAGGCTCACGCCCAGGGCGAGGTTGAGGGCCTGCTTGCTGGCGATGGCGTTGTCCATCAGGTAGCGGAACATGGCTTCGTCGCTGGTCAGGCCGGCGAGGTAGCGCTGGCCGGTGCGAGCCACCACCGCTTCGCGGATCAACCGCTGCTCGAACAAGCCATCGCCCAGGCGCTTCTGGGCCTGGTCCGGGTCATATCCCAGCTTGCCCAGTAGGTAGTCGGAATTGAGGAAGCGTGCCAGATCGGCAAAAGCCGGGTTGGTTTCGATCAGGTACTTGTGGCCCTTGACAGGCACTTCGCCCAAGGAGACCTGGCCAACCCCCGAGGGGACTCGTGTGCCGGTATCCGTCGGGTTGCTGCCTGCAGCCTGGCTGCCCTGCACCTGCCAGGCACCGCTGTTGGCGAGGCTGTGCGCCTGGCTGGCGCCGTCGTCATTGGCTGCCTGGGTGTTCAGGCGGAACAACCCGTTATCACCTTGCGGCAGGACGAAGCCAGGCAAGGTGAGCGGGTTGACCTGCCGTTGCTGCAGGTCGGGCGGCAGTTGGGCATTCAGCACGACCACGGGCTGTGCGGCTCGGTTCAGCGAGACATCCGCCCCACGGGCCTGGCCATGGTTGATGGCGGTGTTCGGGTAGGTTTGCAGGTTATCCAGGTTATTGCTGGCCTGGAGGGTGACATTGCCGCCGGCCTGGATCACGGCGGGTGCGAGCACCTGCCCGCTTCCGGCTACGGAGATGGGTTCGTTGATCCCCCGGTAGTAGGCCGGGCTGAAGCCCGCCTTCATGGCCAGGTAGGCGGCCTCACTGAAGGTGGCAGCCGTGCCGTGCTGGGCCATGAAATTCTGTACACGTTCCTGGTGGCCGTAATACACCCCGTTGGATTCCTTGGGGTTGGCGGTGATGACTTTCTGCACGCTCCCGGACATGGCCTGGGCACCGATGCTCTTCAAGTCACCGGCCTTGATGGCGATGTCGTTGCGGGCGGACAGGGTGCTGTAGCGATTGGTGACCTGGTCACCTTCGATCTGCAGGTTGGCGCCTGCCAGGATCTGGCCCGCAGGCGAGTCCTTGGAGATGACCGCCCCCCACTCTTCGTTGAGGGTCAGTTGGCCACGCTTGTCGCCCCAGCTCTTCTTGCAGTGCTGAACGCAGATCAGGTAGGCCCGGGCCGAAAGCAGCTTACCCTCCATGGCGAACGCGTCCTTGGCGTTCAGCAGGGTGGTTGCAGCCAGGCGCATGTCCTTGGCGCTTTCCAGCGTGGCGGACAGGTTCTCGAGCAGGTCGCTGCGTGCCAGTTGGTCATTGCTGGCGATGCTCAAGGCACCCAGGCTGTACACGTCGGCATAGCGGTTGGTGAAGCGCTTGACCCGCAACGCCATGTCGTCGCCGCTGAAGATCAGGCCTTTTTCGTTGAGCAGCGATGGCGTCTCGAGGCGCAGCAGGCCGGCGCTGCCGAGGGTGCCGTAGTTGTCGAGGGTGCCGGCGCGGGCCGTCAGGCTGCCGGCAGAAGTGATGCGTCCCTGGTTGGCCAGCAATCCGCTGACGGTGAGGGTGCTGGCCGCGCCCCCTGCGATCCGAGCGCTGCTGGCGATATTCAGGCTGCCTGCGTTCAGGGTCAGCTCGCCCAGGCTGGAGAGCTGTCCCTGGCCGGTGTAGGCGCCGCTCAGGTTGAGCGTGAAGCTGCCGTCACTGGCGAGCACGCCGTGGTTGGTCCAGTTCTCCCCGCTGCCGCTGAAGGACTGCCGTGCGACCAGCTTGCCGCTGGCGGTCTGGGTGAAGGTGCCGATGTCGAGAACCAGTTGGTCCGCTTCCAGCACGCCGCTGTTGGTCCAGTTGCTGGCGCTGAGGTTCAGCCTGCCCTGGGTGCTGAGGTTGCCCCCGCCGCCCATGACCTGGGCGGTGCTGAGGCCGAAACGCCCGGCACCGGTGTGGACGATGCTGCCGCCGGTGCCGTAGAGGTCATCGACGTCCAGCGCAAGTTCGGCGTTGGCGGTTTCCAGGGTGCCGTTGCGGTTGTCCAGCGCGCTGCCGAGGATCCGGGTGCTCCCCGCCTGGCCCAGTGCCCGCAGGCGGCCGTGCTGGTTGTCGATGCGAGCGGCGGCCAGGCGCAGGGTACTGCTGCTTTCGAGCAGGCCGTTGCCATTGCGCAGGGCGCCGGACAGGGTGAAGTCGATGCGCTCGGCGGCCACCTTGCCGCCCTCGCCTCGGCTGTCGGCCCGGTTGTCGAAATCGCCGGCGATCACGCTCAGCAGTTGATGGGCGTAGAGGCCGCCCCCCTGGTTCTGGAGGGTGCCAGTGCCCAGGTCGATGCGGGTTTCGCCGCTGAGCGCAGAGAGATGCCCACCCTGGTTGTCCAGGGCCTTGGCGATGACGGTCACGGCTTGCGCCTGGGCGGTGCCCGAGGCGTTGTCGAACGCTCCGTCACTGGTGACGGTCAGCCCGCCCTGCAGGCTGTTGAGGACGCCACCGTGGTTGTCCAGGTCGCCTGTGCTGCGCAGGTCCAGGTCGCCTTGTGTGGTTTCGAGGCGGCCACTGCGGTTGTTCAGCGCGCCCTCCAGTCTGGCGACCACACCCTGTTGGCCACTGAGGTTGCCGCCCTGGTTGTCGAGACGTTGCGCCTGCAGGTCGATGAGACCTTGCTGGCTGTGCACCAGGCCATCGGCGCTGTTGTCCAGCACGCCGCTGAGCAGCAGGTCCAGGCCATTTCGGGCTGCCAAGGTGCCACCGGCGTTGTTCAAGTCGCCGGTGGTCAGCTTCATCAGTTGCTGGCTGATCAGGCTGCCCCCGCGGTTGTCGAGGGTGGCAGCCTGGAGCACCAGCGGGCCGCCACTGACCAGACGGGCTTTTTGCGCGTTGATCAACTGCCCGGTCAGGGTGAGGGTCATCGCGGCCTTGCTGGTCAGCTCACCCGCGCTGTTGTCCAGGCGGTTAGCGTGGATGCTGGCCGCCTGTTGGCTGCTGATCTGGCCGGTGCGGTTGTCGAGGGTATCGGCGAGCGTGAGGCTCAGGTCGCCCACGCTGGAGACGACGCCCCCTGTGCGGTTGTCCAGGCTCTGCGCGTCGACCGAGACCGCGCCCTTGCCGACCAGGGCACCGGCATCGCGGTTGTCCAGCGCGCCGCTCAGGGTGATCTGCAGGTCGCCATCACGGCTGGACAGGGTGCCCTGGCTGCGGTTGTCGAGGCTGCCGGCCTTGACCGTCAGTCCCTTCCAGCCGGAGACCAGTCCGGTTCCGGCATTGCGCAGCGCGCCTTGCCCCAGGTCGATGTCGAGCTGGCCCGTGCTGATCAGCTTGCCCTGGTCGCCGTTGTCGATGGCCTGCGCCGTCACGCTATAACCCTGGCGGCTGGACAGCTCACCTCCCCGGTTGTCCAGCCTGGCAAGGCGTTCGAGGGTGAGCGGCCCCTTGGCACTGAGCAGGCCGCCGCGGTTGTCCAGGTCGCCGTCTTGCAGGTCCAGGTGCACGGCGGCTTCGCCGATCAGGCGGCCCTGCTGCTGGATCAGGCGAGCCACGCTCAGGCGCAGGTCGCCCTTGGACGACACTTCGCCTCCCTGGCTGGAGTCCAGGCTGGCGGCCTCGAGGTGCAGGCCGGCGGTGCTGGTGATCAGGCCGTGCTGCTGGTTGACCAGCCCGCCCTGGAAGCTGAGCTCCAGGCTGCCCTGGCTGTTGACCACGCCGCCGGCGCTGTTGTCCAGGCTTTCACCCCGCACCACCAGCCGCTCACGTGCGGTCAGTACGCCCTTGGTGTGGTTGAGCAGGCGCTGGACGGTCAGGGTCAGGCCCTGGTCGGCCAAGATAAGGCCGGCCTGGCTGTTGTCCAGTACGGCGGGGGCTTGTCCGGCTATGGCCTGGGCGCGAATGTCGGCCTGGCCTTGGGTGGAGATTTCTCCGCCGCTATTGCGCAGGCGCTCGCTGACGCGCACATCGATGCCTTGGCGGGCCGCGATCAGGCCGCCGCTGAGGTTGTCCAGCTGCCGTGCTTCGAGGCTCAAATGGCCCTGGCTGAGCAATTCGCCGCCCTGCTGGGCAAGGGTGTCGACCTTGATCTCGACGTTACCCTTGGCCCCCACCTGGCCGGCGGTGCTGTTGCGCAGCTCGCGGGCAGTGACCTGGAGCGCGCCTTCGGCCACGACACGGCCCGGCCCGGCGTTGTCCAGAACGCCCTCTACCGCAACGCTCGCATCGCCCTTGCTGCTGACCACGCCACCCCGGTTGTCGAGGCGCTGGCCGGTGATGTCCAGGCGCTGGTCAGCAACGACGGTACCGCCCTGGTTGTTCAGGGCCGCCTTCTGCACCACCAGGCTGCCGCGGCTGCTCAAAGTGCCTTTTGCACTGTTGTCCAGCGCGTCGGCGCTGACGCTCAGGGCGCTGTCTGCTCTGAGCTGGCCGCCCCGGTTGTCCAGCTGTCCGGCGTCAATGGTGGTCACTGCTCGGCTGGAGAGCTCGCCGTCCTGGTTGTCCAGGCGCTGGGCGACCTTGACGTTCAGGGACTGGTCGGCCGCTATCGCGCCCTTGCGGTTGTCCAGTGATTCGGCATCCACCGTGACGCTGCCCTTGGACAGCAGCAGGCCGTCGTCGCGGTTGTCCAGCGCCTTGGCCGCCACCCGGGTATTGGCCTTGCCGCTGATGGCACCCGCGCGGTTATCCAGCGTACCGGTGAGCGCGGCCTCGAGGTCTCGGCTGGCCACCACGGTGCCCTGGTTACGCAGGGAGCCGCCACTGAGCTTCACATCACCCGTGGTGTTGCGGCTGTTGTCGCGGTTGACCCCCGCTTCGATCACGCCCTGGTTGCCGAGCTGCTCAGCCTTCAGGTCGATCTGCGCGCCGGCCGCCAGGCTCCGGTCTTTTTCCAGCGTCAGGCTCTGGGCCGCTTCGGCTTTGACGTTACGGCCGGCGTAGGTCTTGTTGCCCAGTTCGATCGATTGCGCCTTGAGGGCGATATCCCGG
>NZ_LYSP01000076.1:0-11001 GCF_001728945.1 Pseudomonas sp. ENNP23 | reverse complement strand
GCGCGTTGCCAGAGCGTTTGTAAGAGAGGGGCTGGAAGGGTATGAACAAGCCAATCAACTTGGCCGAAGAGTTGGCCAAACAACCCCATATCCTGGAGATGCCTGGTCATTTATTGATGAAGGGTGGCCCCCAAGACTATATCGGTGCACTACTTTGCTTGCGCGGCACGCTGTACTTCAAGGGGGCTCACACGCCCATTGTGCGTGAAGCGTTATGCCGGTGTTTCGATGCCTTCAAACAACTGGCTGAACCTCACCTCACCTGGCTTTGGCGTGGCAAAGAACCTCCAGAGGGTAAGCCGATGACAGCGTATGCTGATGCTAAATCGCTGAGAGATATGTTGGCGGGAATGGATGAGGACTACCCGCTGCATTTTGATTACTCCAGTGGTAAGCAATCTAATGATGCCGCCGACTGGCTGTTTAAAGTAATCGCGCAATCGGCATGGGAAGCGAAGATTGGGCGGGACCTCAGTACTCTTGAGTTCTCAGTGCCTCTGCTTTATCAGGAGGAGCACCCGTTGGAGTTCCTTCGCCTCTTCGTCAATTTTACAAGGTGGTTAGTTTCTGAACAGGGGTATGCCGGGTACGCTTTTAACCTGGCTTCTACGAATTGGGATGCTAATGAACCCACCGAAGCCTTTATGGCAGGCCATATGCCAGGATTGGATGTTGGGACAGCGGCGTTGCTGGCCAATCGTCCTAAATTCAAATTTACCCGGATCAAAACCGTCAGTTGGCTGACCGTTCTCGACAACGCGCGTCTGGAGTTAGTGGGCGGCCTGGATGCGCTGCGTGCACAACTTCCTGCTAGCCATTTTGCGTTCTACGACTATGGTGCGGGTGTTGTGATCCAATCCGGTGCTTATCCGTATCTGGGCAGTGCCGGAGAAGACCCCAGACCCGCCCCCTATGTGCTGTTGAACCATGTGCTCAAAGGCATTCGTTACGAAACTGTCGGTTCGCTGCATGGCGTCTCCCACAATGGTGAGTTGCGGCTGGTGGGGTGGGCGGCTGACCAGTGGCTCAAGCGTTTGGATGTGGAAGAGAGTGAAATCCCCGCGTGGCGTGAAAGGCTGCTCAATGAAGAGCCTATTCTGGATGCCTCCAACGCCTTACCAGAGCGTTTGTAAGAGGGCTTATTCAAAGAGCTGGTGAACAGAACTGTGGTACTGACTCAAGAGGTTCTGAAAGCCCTTCACTGCCCTGCCGGCTTCGCCTGGAACCGCCCCCGCAGCACCAGTGCGATACCACCCAGCACCGCCACCGACACCAGCGCCAGGCGCAGGCTGATGGCTTCCCCCAGCAGCAGGGCGCCACCGAGGGCGGCCAGGACCGGGACGCTCAGCTGCACGCTGGCGGCCTGCAAGGCGCCCAGGCCGGGGAGGGCGCTGTACCAGATGGCGTAGCCGATGCCGGAGGTGAGCGCGCCGGAGAGCAGCGCATAGGCCAGGCCCGGGCCGTCCCAGCTCAACTGGCCGAGGAAGGGCAGCAGCAACAGCCCGGCCAGGGGCAGGGTGCGGATGAAGTTGCCCGCCGTGGCCGCCAGCGGCGGGCCGGCCTGGCGGCCGAGCAGGGTGTAGGCGCCCCAGGCCAGGCCTGCCAGCAGCATCAGCAGGGCGCCGCCCAGGGGCGGGGCGCTGGCGCCGGGCAGCAACAGGACCACCAGCCCCCCGCCGGCCAGCAGGAAGCCGAGGCTCTGCAGCGGCCCCAGGCGTTCGCCGTGCAGCAGGCCCACCGCGCCCATGCTCAGTTGCACCGCGCCGAACAGCAGCAATGCACCGCTGCCCGCATCCAGTTGCAGGTAGGCGTAGGAGAAGGCGGCGGCGTAGACGAACAGCGCAGCGGCGGCCCGCCAGTTGCCGCTGGGGGCCAGGGGCGGGCGGCGCAGGCGCAGCAGCAGGCCGAGCACCAGGGCACCGGCCGCCAGGCGCAGCACGGTGAAGCTCGCCGCGTCCATGGCGGTGTGCTTGAGGGCCAGGCGACAGAGCAGGGAGTTGCCGGCGAAGGCCAGCATGGCCAGGGCGGTGAGCAGCAGGATACGTGGAGCGGGCATGGGCCTCCGGGCGTGGGCGCCTTGGTCAGCGGCGCAGGTAGGCCGAGAAGTCGATGTCGCTGGCGCAGAGGATCGCCTGCACCCGGTTGTGCACGTTGAGCTTGCGCAGGATGGCCGAGACGTGGGCCTTCACCGTGGTTTCGGCGATGTCCAGGTTGTAGGCGATCTGCTTGTTGGATTCGCCCTTGGTCATGCGCTCCAGCACCAGCAGCTGCTTGCGGGTCAGCGCCTGCAGCAGCTCCGGCGGGATGGCGTGCTCGTCCTGGCTCCGGCGCGGCGCGGCTTTCTGGGTGCGGATGATCTCCGAGGGCAGGTAGACGTTGCCGTTGAGGATCTGTTCGATGGCCTCGGTCATCTGCGCGCGCGGCGAGGACTTGGTGATGAAGCCCACCGCGCCATAGGTGATGGCCTGCAGCACCACCTGCTTGTCCTGCTCGGCAGAGACGATCACCACCGGGATGGTCGGTGCCTCGTTGCGCAGGTTGATCAGGCCGTTGAGGCCGTGCATGCCGGGCATGTTCAGGTCGAGCAGGATGAGGTCGAGGTCGTCGTGCTCCTGGGTCAGGCCGAGGGCGCTGTCCAGGTCGGCGGTCTCCATGACTTCGCTGTCGGGGAAACCGTCGCTGATGACGTTGTGGATGGCTTCGCGGAACAGGGGGTGATCGTCGGCGATCAGGATCTTGTACATGGCCAGGTCACCTCGTTGTTGTGGTTGTGGGTGGACGGCGATCAGGGGAAGGGCTGCGGCTCGGCCGGTGTCAGCGGCAGGCCGGCCTGCTGCCAGGCGTCGATGCCGTCACGGTACCAGTAGAGGGTGCGGTAGCCCAGGGCGTGGGCGCGGCGGGCGGCGTTCCAGCCCAGCCAGCAATCGGAGCGGCAGTAGAACACCAGGGGCCAGTCCTTGTCGCCCTGGCTGATGCGTTCAAGGTTGCGGCTGAAGTAGGCCTGCCAGTCCGGGGCCAGGGCGCCGTCGCCGGTGTTGGCCAGCCACAGGCTGCCGGGCAGGTTGGCGTGGACCTCGTCGGGGATGAAGCGCTCGTTCAGCCAGGTGCGCCGGTAGACGTCCACCAGGCGGGTACGCGGCTCGTGGGCCAGCAACTGGCGCAGGCTTTCGGTGTCGAGGGTGCGGGCCTGCTCGTGCCGGGCCGGGGTGGGGCTGCGGTACTGGGTGATGCGGTAGCCGTCCGGGGAGAACAGCGGGGCGGTGGTGTCCGCCGCCCAGGCAGGGACGGACAGCAGGCAGACCAGCAGGGCCTTCTTGATGAGGCGCATGGCGAGGTTCTCATTGTTCTTGTCGGCCCATTACATGCCAGGGCAGGAGCCTTGCAAATCCTACGTTCTGTGGATTGAAGCGGTACCAAAGTAGTAGAGCGGGCCCAGGGGCGGCTGCTGGGGGAGGCAGGGCCTCGTCAATCGCGGCTTGGCGACCTGCGCGTCGCGTCGGGTGAGTGAGAGCAGGGCACCGGTCACCGTTTTCTTCGAACTCTGGGCGGGCTCGGGCCCTCCAATCCCGAGTAGGGCACGCGAGGCCTTGTCGTGGCGGGTTCGGTCACCTGATCGGCCGGTGCGCAGGGGCTCGCCGACCCCTACCAAATCAGGACCGGAACTCCGTCGAAAGTAGCATTCGGAGCCCTCCGGGCCGGTGTTTAACTCGAGGCGCCGGAATGCTCCGGCCCCCAATAAGAAGAGGATCGACCCATGTGGACCAAACCCGCCTTTACCGACCTGCGCATTGGCTTCGAAGTGACGCTGTACTTCGCCAACCGCTGATCCGAAGCGCCCCGGTTCGCCGGGGCGTCCGGGGGTGCCTCCCATGCATATCCGCATTCTCGGGTCCGCCGCTGGCGGCGGATTCCCGCAGTGGAACTGCCACTGCCGCAACTGCGCCGGCCTGCGCGCCGGCACCCTCGACGCCGAGGCGCGCACCCAGTCGTCCATCGCCCTGAGCGATGACGGGGTGAACTGGGTGCTGTGCAACGCCTCGCCTGACATCCGCGCGCAGATCGAGTCCTTCGCGCCGCTGCGCCCGGCCCGCCGCCTGCGGGATACCGGCATCGCGGCAGTGCTGCTGATGGACAGCCAGATCGACCACGTAACCGGCCTGCTCAGCCTGCGCGAGGGCTGCCCGCACGCGGTCTGGTGCACGGAGATGGTCCACCAGGACCTGGCCCGGGGCTTCCCGCTGTTCGAGATGCTCCGGCACTGGAACGGCGGCCTGGCCTGGAACCCTATTGCGCTGGACGGCGAGTCCTTCACCATTCCCGCCTGCCCGGGGCTGCGCTTCACCGCCATCCCCCTGCGCAGCAGCGCGCCGCCGTATTCGCCGCACCGGGGCAACCCGCACCCGGGGGACAACATCGGCCTGTTCATCGAGGACCGGCGCAGCGGCGGCTCGCTGTTCTACGCGCCGGGCCTGGGGCAGGTGGACGAGACCCTGCTGGGCTGGATGCGCCGCGCCGACTGCCTGCTGGTGGACGGCACGCTCTGGCGCGATGACGAGATGCGCCTGTGCGAGGTGGGCGACACACTCGGCAGCGAGATGGGCCACCTGCCCCAGAGCGGGCCGGGCGGCATGGTCGAGGTGCTGGACGGCATCCCCGGCGCGCGCAAGGTGCTCATCCACATCAACAACACCAACCCCATCCTCGACGCCGGCTCCGCCGAGCGGGCCGAACTGGCCCGCCATGGCATCGAGGTGGCGCGGGATGGAATGGACATCCGCCTATAGGAGCCTTGCCCATGAGCCAGCACGCCATGACCCCGGCGGCATTCGAGCAGGCCCTGCGCGCCAAGGGCGCCTGCTACCACATCCACCACCCGTTCCACGTCGCCATGTACGAGGGCCGCGCCAGTCGCGAGCAGATCCAGGGCTGGGTGGCCAACCGCTTCTACTACCAGGTGTGCATCCCGCTGAAGGATGCGGCGATCCTCGCCAACTGCCCGGACCGCGACACCCGCCGCGAATGGATCCAGCGCATCCAGGACCACGACGGCGCACCGGGCGAGGCCGGCGGCATCGAGGCCTGGCTGCGCCTGGCCGAGGCGGTGGGGCTGGACCGCGAGCAGGTCCTGTCCCAGGAGCGGGTGCTGCCGGGGGTGCGTTTCGCCGTGGACGCCTACGTCAACTTCGCCCGCCGCGCCAGTTGGCAGGAGGCGGCCAGCAGTTCGCTGACCGAGCTCTTCGCGCCGCAGATCCACCAGTCGCGCCTCGACGCCTGGCCCACCCACTACCCGTGGATCGATCCGGCCGGCTACGACTACTTCCGCTCGCGCCTGTCCCAGGCCCGGCGCGACGTGGAGCACGGCCTGCGCATCACCCTCGCGCACTACCGCACGGCGGAGCAGCAGGCGCGGATGCTGGAGATCCTGCAGTTCAAGCTCGATGTGCTGTGGAGCATGCTTGACGCCATGAGCATGGCCTACGAGCTGGGGCGCCCGCCCTACCACACGGTGACCTGCGAGCGGGTCTGGCACCGAGGGCTGGGGCTATGAGCGAGGACCTGCGCATCCGCGTACCGGCCTTGCGTCGGGGCTTCCGCTTCCAGTTCGAGCCGGCCCAGGGCTGCCATGTGCTGCTCTACCCGGAGGGCATGGTGAAGCTCAACGAGAGCGCCGGGCTGATCCTCGAACGGGTGGACGGCCAGCGCAGCGTCGCTGCCATCATCGACCAGCTCGCCGAGCGCTTCCCCGGCGTGCCGGGGCTGGACGAGGACATCCTCGCGTTCATGGAGGTGGCCAGTGCTCAGTTCTGGATCGAGCTGCGTTGAACCGCTCGGTGCGGCCAACCCACCCGGCCCGCCCCTGTGGCTGCTCGCGGAGCTGACGTACCGCTGTCCGCTGCAGTGCCCGTACTGTTCCAACCCCCTGGATTTCGACCGCCAGGGCGCAGAGCTGTCCACCGCCGAGTGGGTCGAGGTGTTCCGCCAGGCCCGTGAGCTGGGCGCGGCGCAGTTGGGCTTTTCCGGCGGCGAGCCGCTGGTGCGCCAGGACCTGGCGGAGCTGATCCGCGCGGCACGTGGCATGGGCTACTACACCAACCTCATCACCTCCGGCATCGGCCTCACCGAGGCGCGCATCGCCGAGTTCGCCGAGGCGGGGCTGGACCATATCCAGGTCAGCTTCCAGGCCGCCGACGAGGCGGTGAACAACCTGCTGGCCGGCTCGCGCAAGGCCTTCGCCCAGAAGCTGGCCATGGCCCGGGCAGTGAAGGCGGCGGGCTACCCGATGGTGCTCAACTTCGTCACCCACCGGCACAACATCGACCACATCGAACGCATCATCGAACTGTGCCTGGCGCTGGAGGCGGACTACGTCGAACTCGCCACCTGCCAGTTCTACGGCTGGGCCGAGCTGAACCGCGCCGGCCTGCTGCCAACCCGCGAGCAACTGGTCCGCGCCGAGGCCATCACCCATGCCTACCGGGAAAAACTGGCGGCCGAGAACCACCCCTGCAAGCTGATCTTCGTCACCCCGGACTACTACGAGGAACGCCCCAAGGCCTGCATGAACGGCTGGGGCAACCTGTTCCTCGACATCACCCCCGACGGCACCGCGCTGCCCTGCCATAGCGCCCGGCAACTGCCGGTGCAGTTCCCCAACGTGCGCGAGCACAGCATCCGCCACATCTGGCAGGAGTCCTTCGGCTTCAACCGCTTTCGCGGCGATGCCTGGATGCCCGAGCCGTGCCGCTCCTGCGACGAGAAGGACCGCGACTTCGGCGGCTGCCGCTGCCAGGCCTTCGTGCTCACCGGGGATGCGGCCAATGCCGATCCGGTGTGCAGCAAATCGAAGCACCACGGCATCATCCTCGACGCCCGCCGCCAGGCCGATGAGGCGCCTGGCGGGCTGGACGCTCTGGTGTTCCGCAACCCGGCTAACGCCCGGCTGATCGCCAAGGCGTGAGGGGCGCAGGCCCCTTGCCGAGGCGCTGAACGGGGGCCGTCATGCCGTCTCTGCCCTGCCTTTCGGGACCTGGCCCAGCGCCTTCGGCGCGGTCGATGCGTGGGACTTCGGCGACCCGCGCGTCATTCTGAGAGCGGTGCCTGGTTTTCATGCAGGCCGACACCCAATGGTCGGATTGAAAACGTTATCTTTTGCAGTAGTCTGCTAGCCCACTCCATAACAACAAGAATCAGGCGGTTTCATGCGCCACGACATCAGCCGACTGCGTAAATTCGTTTCCCCGGAAATCATCTTCGGTGCCGGCTGCCGGCATAACGTCGGCAACTACGCCAGCACCTTCGGCGCGCGCAAGGTGCTGGTGGTGTCCGACCCCGGTGTGGTCGCGGCCGGCTGGGTGGACGATGTGGAGGCCAGCCTGGCGGTCCAGGGCATTGACTACCGGCTGTTCACCCAGGTGTCGCCGAACCCCCGGGTGGAGGAGGTGCACCAGGGCGCGGACGTTTACCGCGCCGAGGGCTGCAACGTGATCGTGGCCGTCGGCGGCGGCAGCCCGATGGACTGCGCCAAGGGCATCGGCATCGTGGTGGCCCACGGGCGCAGCATCCTGGAGTTCGAGGGGGTGGACACCATCCGCGTACCCAGCCCGCCGCTGATCCTGATCCCCACCACCGCTGGCACCTCGGCGGACGTCTCGCAGTTCGTGATCATTTCCAACCAGACCGAGCGGATGAAGTTCTCCATCGTCAGCAAGGCGGTGGTGCCCGATGTGTCGCTGATCGACCCGGAAACCACCCTGAGCATGGACCCGTTCCTCTCGGCCTGTACCGGCATCGATGCGCTGGTGCATGCCATCGAGGCGTTCGTCTCCACCGGTAGCGGCCCGCTCACCGACCCCCATGCCCTGGAGGCGATGCGGCTGATCAGCGGCAACCTGGTGGAGATGATCGCCAACCCCGACGACATCGGCCGCCGGGAGAAGATCATGCTCGGCAGCATGCAGGCGGGGCTGGCGTTCTCCAACGCCATCCTCGGGGCGGTGCATGCCATGTCCCACAGCCTGGGCGGCTTCCTCGACCTGCCCCATGGCATGTGCAACGCGGCGCTGGTGGAGCACGTGGTGGCCTTCAACTACAACGCCGCGCCGGAGCGCTTCCGCGTGGTGGCCGAGACCCTGGGGCTGGACGTGCGCGGGCTGAACCAGACGCAGACCCGCCAGCGCCTGGTGGAGCACCTGGTGGCTTTCAAGCGCTCGGTGGGCTTTGCCGACACCCTGAGCCTGCACGGGGTGTCGGTGTCGGACATCCCCTTCCTGTCGCGCCACGCCATGGAGGACCCGTGCATCCTCACCAACCCGCGCGAGTCCAGCCAGCGGGACGTGGAAGTGGTGTATGCCGAGGCACTCTGAGGAGCAGCGCCAGGCCCTGCTGGGCCTGGGCAGCCACTCCGCGCGCAAGAGCCATTACCCCGAGCTGCTGAGCCGCCTGGAGGAGCTGGAGACCGAGCGCAACCGCTACAAGTGGCTGTTCGAGCACGCGGTGCACGGCATCTTCCAGGCCAGCCTGCAGGACGGGCTGCGCGCGGCCAACCCGGCGCTGGCGCGGATGCTGGGCTACGCCCAGGCCGACGAGCTGCTGGCGATGCCGGCGGATTTCGCTGCGCTGCTGTTCGCCGACGGCGCGGCGGAGCTGGAGCGCATCCGTGCCCGTCTGCGCGGCAAGCCGGGGCTGTTCGGCTACGAGACGCGCCTGCGGCGGCGCGATGGCAGCCATGTGGACGTGCTGATGAATCTGTTGCTCAAGCCGGACGAGGAGGGGCTGGTGGAGGGCTTCGTCGCCGACATCACCGAGCGCATCCTCGCCCAGCAGCGCCTGCAGCACCTCAACGATGAGCTGGAGCAGCGGGTGGCGGCGCGCACCGCCGAGCTGGAGGCGCTCAACGGCCAGTTGCGCGAAGCGCGGGATGCCGCCATGGCGGCGAACCTGAGCAAGGACAAGTACCTGGCGGCGGCCAGCCACGACCTGCTGCAACCGCTGAATGCGGCGCGGTTGCTGGTGGCGACCCTGCGCGAGCGCAGCCTGCCGAGTGCCGAGCAGCAACTGGTGGAGCGCACCCACCTGGCGCTGGAAGGGGCTGAGGACCTGCTTACCGACCTGCTGGAGATTTCCAAGCTGGACCAGAGTGCCATCCGCCCGGACGTGGAGGTCTATCGCGTGCAAGACCTGCTGGCGCCGCTGGTGTCGGAGTTCGAGGGGGTGGCGCAGTCCGCCGGGCTGCAGTTGCGTGCGCGCATTCCCCGGCACCTGGCGGTGCGCACCGACTTCCGCCTGCTGACGCGCATCCTGCGCAACTTCCTCAGCAATGCCTGCCGCTACACCGAGCGTGGCCGTGTGCTGCTGGGGTGCCGCCGGCAGGGCGATGCCTTGCGCCTGGAGGTCTGGGACAGCGGCCGGGGCATTCCGGCGGACCAGTTGCGGGCGATCTTCCTGGAGTTCAACCAGTTGGACCGGGGCCGGGCGGCTGAGCGCAAGGGCGTGGGCCTGGGCCTGGCCATCGTCGACCGCATCGCCGGCATCCTCGGTTGCCCGGTGGAGGTGCGTTCCAAGCCGGGGCGGGGTTCGGTGTTCGCCATCCGCGTGCCGCTGGCGCCGCTGCCGGAGGTGCCGGCCCGTGATAGCGCGGTGGCGCGCCCGCTGGCCGGTGACCCGCTGCCGGGGCGGCGCCTGCTGGTGGTGGACAACGAGGTGAGCATTCTCCACAGCATGGCCGCGTTGCTCGGGCAGTGGGGCTGCGAGGTCTTGGTGGCGCCGGATCTGGAGGCCGCACGGGCGGTTCTGCAGGGGCAGGCACCCGAGGCGGTCCTGGCGGACTTCCATCTGGACCATGGGGTGACCGGCTGCGAGGTGGTGCGGGCCCTGCGGAAGGAGTTCGAGCGGCCGATCCCGGCGGTGATGATCACGGCCGACCGCAGCGACGACTGCCGCCGCGAGCTGCAGGGGCTGGGCGCGCCGTTGCTCAACAAGCCGGTGAAGCCGGGCAAGCTGCGGGCGGTGTTGAGCCAGCTGCTGGGCTAGCGAAGGCGGTTCAGGGTGCCTTGCCGAGGGCGTGCTGCAGGCGTTGGTGGTGGGCGTCCGACTCGCGTTGGCGGCGCACTTCATCCCAGATCGCCTGGGCCAGTTCGGGCGAGCCCTGCACCCGCTGGTGGGACAGCATCAGGTAGTAGTCCTTCTGCTCCAGGGGAATGGGGCGCTTCTCGATGTCGGCTGCCAGGTCCGGGTGGTCTGCCAGGACCTTGTCCGCCCGCAGCGTCTGCATGGCCGCCACGTCGAAGCGGTGGCTGTGGAGCATGCGCATCAGCGCCACCGGGTCGCGGCTGGTCTCTTCCACCTGCAGGCCGTGTCTGAGCAGCGTCGGGATGATGGAGAAGCCGCCGAGGGAGGCTACGCGGCCGTTGATGCCGTGGAAGGCCTGGCCGTCCCAGTCGGCGGCGCTGCCCTTGATGCGGTAGAGCGAGTAGCTGGCGTCGTGCAGGCGGTAGTCGCGGTCCGGGAGGCCGTCCTTGAGGCCGGGGTAAAGGCCCAGCGCCTGGCGTTCCGGGCTGAACGAAGCGGCGACGGCGCCGTCGTAGGTACCCCGCGAGAGGCCGTCAAGGCAGCGTCTCCAGGGCATCGGTACCTGGCGGATGTCCAGGTGCAGGTCCTTGCCGAGTTGGCTGAGCAGGGCCTGGTTGAGGCCGCTGCCATCGAGCATCACCCAGGGCCAGGAGTCCTGGTCCTCGTAGCAGAACACCAGTGGACCGGTGGAGTCCGCTCGGGCTGACAGGCAGAGGAGGCAGGCGAGGAGGCAGGCAAGTGGCTTGAAGCTCGGCATGAACAGGCAGTCCCGGGCGAGTGCCCGGAGAAGTGTAGACCGGGGGAACGGGGCGGCTTTCTACCATGCTGGCCAATGGCCGTCCCGGTTCGTTGGTGAGGATGTGAACCGGTCTGCGTTCTACGGCGGTTGCGCAGGCAGAAAGGGTGGGGTGATGCGCCTGGGGGTTTTCGACA